>JBBRMC010000003.1:0-27383 GCA_038231055.1 Leptolyngbyales cyanobacterium | reverse complement strand
TTTCTCAAAATTTTGGAAAGTCCAGATGGTGGGTCAAGCTGTGACCTCGTGGGCGAATTCTGCTTCCCTTCTGATAAGCGTGGAGCTTGACCTACTGCTTTTAAGGACAGTGGGTTGTCTAGGGCAGAGTCGCCAATTTTAGGGGATTCTGCAACGCTAGATGATTGGGAAAAATTAGGTGGTGACGATCGAGAGAGAGGACTTGCCTCGAAAGTTCCTGCTGGCTCAGAAGATTCTGCATTGAGGCGATCGCTCGCTTCCCTCAATCGCTCTAATGGAAACCGCACTTCTGCCTGACCGATAGTTGAGTTCGTCTGACTAATCGCTTCTATGGAGGGAGTGGAAAAGAGGACAACAGGCTGAGAATTCATTGCTCCTAGCGGGAACATTGAAAAAGGGATGAATGCTTTGGGAGTGGGCGAGATTCCAAATGGATCGATCGAGAGCAGTCTAGAACTAGAACTAGGACTAGGCGTTGGTGCTGGTATCGGACTGGGTGCTGGTGTCGGTGTGGGACTAGGTATTGGTGTGGGACTGGGTGTAGGTGTGGGACTAGGTATTGGTGCTGGTGCTGGACTAGGGGTTGGTGCTGGACTAGGGGTTGGTGCGGGTGTCGGACTAGGGGTTGGTGTCGGACTAGGGGTTGGTGTGGGGGTTGGACTAGGCGTGGGTGTCGGACTAGGGGTGGGTGTGGGGGTTGGACTAGGCGTGGGTGTGGGTGTTGGACTAGGCGTGGGTGTGGGTGTGGGTGTGGGGGTTGGTGTGGGTGTTGGACTAGGCGTGGGTGTTGGGCTGGGAGTCAGACGATCGACTGACTTTACAGGTGGCTCCAAAACGGTCGGCGACGGCGGCAAATCATATACGACTCGCAAACTGGAAACCGTCAACTCTCCGGGTGCTTCGCTCAAGAAAATCAGTGGCACTGAAAGTCCATCCATCCGCAAGAACGACACCGACTGTACCCGCAAATCGCCTTGTCCTCTGGGTTGAATTAACCCAATCTCAACTTGAGCAGCAGCGGCGGGAGCGTTACCTGTCCAGGCGTGTCCCGGAAAATCGGACCCATCTAAAGGCAACACGATCGCTGCACCGAGAACTCCCTGTTGCCCTAACCAGCGGAGTTCTAGTCGCGCCCGGTTTTGCAAAGGCTGATTTTGCGGATCGCGAGGCGTTGCCGTTGCTTGAGTTCTTGCTTTGACTTGCAGTTGATATTGTGCGTCTGCGACGACCTCAGCGATTTGCGTCAGAACGGTGTTTTCTCGATCGCCGCCGCTCAACACGATCGCGCGATCGGGAAACTTCTGAACCTCTGCCAGCGGCACGTCTTGCGGCAGCGTGACTGCCCCACTCAAGCGTTGCCAGTGCAGGAGTTTGTCCCCCGATCGCAGCGCAAACGTGGGATTGCCCAACGTCTCGATCGTGGGAATGAACGCCGCCGCTTCTAGCCAGAGTCCTCCGGGAGTGGGCTGGACAAATCGCACTTCGACCTGAGTTGCCCCAAAAGGTGCCGTCACTCTTACCTCAAACAGTTCGGAGGAATCACTTGCTTGAGTCGTAATATGGCTTAAGCTTTGAGTCGATAAGGCTGATTGAACGGGTAAAGGTGGCTCAAGTTCCCCGGTATCGGTGCGGAGAATCGTCCCGGTAGCATCTAGCCAAACGACTTGCCACTGAGCCGGGGAAGTGATCGCCTGCTGACTGGTAAAAATCCAGTAGATAAATTGGAATAGATAAGAACATCCAGCGCGACAAGCGACTCGCTGCGACAGACTAAACTCATCAGGAATGATCGCTCTAGGATTGAGAGGAATGGGCGGAAGGCAGGTTAATTCGACCTGTTCTGCTCGGAGTAAGTCAGGATCGATTAGAAAGGTGGCAACCCGATCGACACTGGGAACGCGCAACCGCAAAATGCGTCCGGGGGTGCCTTGCCAAGCGATCGGAACTTGCGTACTGCACCAGATATACAGCCGCAGCAACGTTCCTTCAGGAGCCACTAATCGCCAGCTTTTGGCATTAGACGAGGTTTCAATGGCAGCAACAGTGGGACTCCCGATCGC
The DNA here is from genome assembly GCA_038231055.1 of Leptolyngbyales cyanobacterium. Taxonomy (GTDB): domain Bacteria; phylum Cyanobacteriota; class Cyanobacteriia; order Leptolyngbyales; family Leptolyngbyaceae; genus Phormidesmis_A. The sequence goes on along the minus strand of JBBRMC010000003.1, from coordinate 25,323 downwards.
GAGATTAATCGCCTCGACAATTTCTTTTATAGTAGTACGCCCCGGAACTTTACCTGCACAGTCAATTTTGATCGGACGATGAATACTCACCCAGTCAGATTGTGATCTAGGGTTAGCGATCTCGCCCGGACTCTTTTCAGAATCATGAGTTCCCACTTCCAACACGATGAATCGCTCGACTTGCAAATTGATGTCCTGTTGGATCGCGTTCCCCTCAAAGACTTGCCCCTCGTAGTATCCTCGGCGGCTTGCCTCTCTTTGTGGGTCTGGTTGTAGGTTAAAGAGCTTCAGCGTTGCATCATCTGGCGGAGAATTGCGAAAATCGCCATTAATCAGCAGATCTTCTGTCCCGCAAACGGTGACGTTCACCGCTCGGTGCAGATGTTCCACCAGTTCTTGACTAAAATCAAACGGAAATTCCACACGCCCCAACGGATCAAACTCACTCAGGTGACGCTTGACCGCCACTTCGCCGCGCCCTACCTGCAAATGCAGAGGAACCGTGAAGCGATCGGGCTGGTTTCGCAGCCGAAATAGGGCAGTTAAAGGAGCCGGAGTGCCCGCCTCTTTTGCAGCCTGGGTCGAAGAGCCAGCGATCGACAAGGGATGATCGAGCTTCGTTGCGATCGCATTCAGATCCGGGGTCGCTTGCCGCCAAGATAACCCCTCACTCGTACGACATTGCAGCCCAACCGTGAGCGGGGAATTGGTCTTCTGGGCTTGCCAGTAAGCTTGTCCAATTTGACTTTGCAGCACGAGCCAGTAACGGACACCCTTCAGCACCCGAAAAGGAGTGGATAGCGTGGCACTGCCCCAGCTAGAATTGTCAGGTGGTAAAGGTTTTCCGACGGTGACTTCGGCACTCGCTAACACTTCTCCAGCAGGCTTGCCATCAGCATCGGCTTGAATCGTCAGGTTCAGTCCGGTTAGATCGGGTTGAGTTTTGTCGAAGAGCAGATCAACCCCGGTGACAGCAATCTCTTCGGTGTTTGACTGAATCGGTTGAGCGAGGGAGCAGTGAGGCGAAACAACGACGGGCAAGAGTTTGGCAACTTCACCAACCTCTCCCAGGGCAATGCGACTGGGTTTAAATTCGCCGCGCACTTGAGCCGTCGATCGTTCTGGGATCGGAATCGCACCTTCGGGTAAGACAACTTTGGTGAGCAGGATATCCCCAATCGGCAACGTGCTGAAATTATACGTCAGTGTTGCTTCAGGTAATTGCTTTGGCAATCCAGATTGTGTGATCACATATTCAATTTGCAATCGCACATTCAATCGCGCCAGCGTGTCTGAATGGACGATGATAGGAATCACATAAAAGCCATTCTCTGATGTTGCAGTCGCCAAAAACGTATTGAGAATCGGGGTGAAATCTGGAGAAGTGGCTGCGAGACTCAATTCCCCAACCCGCGTCCAAAAAGCGGGCATTTGTCCCAAACGAGCACTCACATTAGTGGGCACGGTGCGAATGGTCACGGCAGCGAGATCCGTCGATTGATTGGGTAAATCGCGCAGCTTAAATTTACTCAGTGTCAGCCCAGCCAGAGGGACGGGGTTTTTATCCTTCTGCTTGAGGCTAAAGAAATCGTCCGCCGGATCGCTAGGAGTTTTGATGCTGCCCCGCCCATTGAGATCGACATAGATGCCACCGAGATCGATTTGCAGCTTGCTATCGAGCCTGCTATCGGTGAAATCGTTGCCTTGCAAGCGCACTACTGTTCGACGAGCATGAAAGTCTACCTCAATAAAGCGCTTGGTCGCAGTCGGCAAGTCAACTTCGCGGATTTTAGTGGTGCCAAAATCTCCCTGGCTTGAGCCACCCTGCGCCGTCCCAAATTGAATCGTTTCTTCAAACAGGGCACCATCAATAGGTTGAGCGGGTGCAAGCGTCACCACTGCCCGTGTCACCTGGGCATTCGCGGGTAAACTGCGGAGCCAGATCGTCCGATCGCCCTCGAAGCGATCGTCGCCTCCCCAATACTGCTCATCTAATCTCATCGTTCTCGTGTCCCAAGGTGGATAGAAGGGGTGAGGGATGAGGGATGAGGGATGAAAGTTCATTAAGCTTAAGACTCAAGATTCTTTGCATCTGCTCACCGCCTCATCTCCTAATCTCTCGATTTAAGTTCGCAGCAACACCATCAAATCGATCGGATTCTTTGCTTGCACGTCTATAACGTTTTGACTGAGATGGAATACATCCACGCGATTGTTAACACGATTGCCTGTAGCATCAGGAGCACTAGTGCTAAAGTCAATGCTGGTAGGAATCATTTGCGGACGTATGGCGATACGCAGATCATCCCAGACACCGCCTGCTTTCAGTTCTTGAACGGTGCGCCCTCTGCCGAGCAGTTCGGTTTGGATGTAGCGAGAATGTCCGTAGGCATCACGACGGAAGTTGTCTTGATCTAGACCGGGATCGAACATTTTGCCCCACAGATCGTTCAGCACATCGTCAAACATTTGAGTCGAGGTGGGAGTCAAGCCAAATTGTTCTAGAATTAGTTCGATGTTGTCACCCCAGAAGGTGGCATCGGCGCTGCGCGTCATGAATTTTTCGGCGATCGGGTCACGTCGTCCCGCATAATAAACGACAAACCGCGCATCTTTGCTGGTGTCATCAGAGAGCAGTTTTTTGGCATCATCATCGCTGGTGATCAACTGTGTTAATTCAAACAAGGTCACAGTCGGATAGCGCCGCAGGTTGTGTTCGATTAGAGCTGGATCGGGATCGGTTGTTGGGCGGTTAAGTTGTTTGAAGTAGCGGCGATAGTCTCCCCAGCCTCCTTTCAATTCTGAGCGTTGCACATAGCGTTCGTCGTTCAGTTTTGTCCATTCTTCGGGTGTTTTGCCCCCAAATTCACTGGCATCAATGGGTTTGGCTTTGTAATCGTCCAGATCTTTTTTGACGTTGCTAACTTCAACACTGATGTGTTTTTTAATTTCGATCTGAACGTTGTTAAAGCGTTCAGCCACAATCAGCTCACCAGCTTTGAAAATATCGAATGGGTTGAATTCAAGTGTCATTGTTTTTCTCCTTGGAGGATAACGGTTAGTAATCGATAGCGAGACGGAACACTGTTGCCCCTACTGGCAAGTTTCACGAGTCACGTCAACTTCAACGCCCGCAGCTTTTGCCTGCAAAACGCCGATCGGTTGAGGTTTCAAAATTTCTTGCGTCAGCACAGGGAGCGGATTGCCCAGAACGACCTGTCGGGCATTCTCAAAGCGACTGGCGGTGTAGGCGATCGTGACCTCGTACATCGCCGCACCAGAGGGACGAGCGGAAACCTTCAGGTCATTCCCCCAGGTGCCAGGTTGGCGGGCTTGCAGCTTGATGAATCGGTTTACGCCTTTGTCTGCTAACTCTTTTTCGATCAGGTAAATTTGGGCTGACTTGCTGGCGGTTCCCAACGTGAGGTGTTGAGGTTTGCGGAAAGGCAGCGTGACGGGTTTCCAGCCGAGGGGAATACGATCGACTTCTTCTGCTTCGACCAGATTGGAGCGTTGGTTGATCAGACTGACGAGGAAGTGAGTTTGGTCAAAACTCGGATCGCCCGTGCTTTCTGTCACCGCTTCTGGATACAAGTCGGGTTTGCCTTTTTCCTGACTAAATCGGGCTTGATTAAATCGTGCGCCGAAAGGGATTGGCAAATCGGCAGGGAGGTTGACCTGAAAGCTACCCGGTTGGTAAGTTTGCCACGCAAAGGTGATCTCGACAGGCGGATCAGCGATCGTGGCAGCGGCGAAAACGGCTGCAAGCTGCGGCGGTTCATCGTCGTTTTCAAAGCGACTGACATCAAAGATGCCTCGCTCATAGCAAACGCCTCCGGCAAAGTGCCCTTCGTCAAAGTAGGCTTGATCAAAGCGGCTACTGTAGCAGTCGAGATAGATCCAATCTGATTTGCCATGAGGCAATGTCAAGACCTGTCCTTTATCCAATGCGGTTGCTATGACTAAGCGAGACCGAACGCAAAGCTGGTAAACCAAAGAGTGCGAAGCGGTGTCTGCGCCGATCGTCACTTGCAGATAGTGTTCGGCTGCTCCCTGGGTGGGCTGAACCGTGACATCGAATAGCAAGTCGATCTGTTGCACCAACAGGATACGATCGGGGTATAGAATGCCCGTGATAGCCACGACTCGATTCTGGTAGGCAGATAGTGTAATGCCAGAACCAGGCTTAAGTTGGGCAATCTCAGTTTCTGCGGCATCAACTAACCGCACTGTGTTGCCCTGCATTCTCACCCGTCCTACCTGTGTGATCGCGTTGCCATTCTCAAGAGTGCTGGCATTGACGATCGCAAGCACACTTTCTACCACCGTTACGCTGATGTCACCCCGGTCTTGCTCAGATTGCAACGCTCGCAGGCGGACGATCTGAGCAGAAAAGGGGTTGTTGAGATGCAGGGTGAGTTGATGTTCAGCATCCTGATTGAGCGGTGCGGCTTCTGCAAAGGGCACCCAAAGTTGACCTCCTAGAGGACTGACCAAAATCCGATCGCTCGATACTAGACGACTAACACCATTCGCAGCCGTGACGATCGCGGTTAAACCAATGGCATCGGTTTGAAGCCGGAGCGTCTCGCCGCGATCGACCAGAGCAAAGATGCGCACCTGCCAGCCCAATGTAGTGTTGACCAACATTGCTCCCTCAACTCCCAACGGCGCGTAGATCGTGATCTCAGCTTGGCTATCTGCAACCCCCGGATTGTCGATCGCCCAGTGGTCGCCATGTCGCACAGATCGGGGAAGGATGTGCATCGGTTTGGGCGCGTATTCAATGAGATCCAAATAGCGCAACGGCAATAGAGAGAGCCGACTGTCGTTGCCTTTATTGGGGGCGGTGAGTTGCAGTCGATCGTCAGGAGTCAAGGTGGCTAAACCGGGAAACACTGCATTGATAGCAGCCATAATTTCATCTGGGAACGTGGAACCCGGATCGAATCCACCCACATCGATATCAACGGCACGATCGCCATTCACAGCTAATCGCAATAAGCTACGCCGATTGAGGCTCGCAGGTCGAGAAAGATCCACGTTTCCAGTGATCACGGCGGGAGTTGGGTCTTGCCCTTTTACCTCAGTCAGAACCTCGCCTAACAGGAGCTTTTGGGCATCGCCAGAGGTGTAAGGTTCCAGCACTAATTCTTGAGTTAGACTGGGTTGAGGCGATCGTAGAACTAACTGATCTGTAGAGGCTATTGCAAGTCCGGGAACAGCGTTGTTGATAGCACTGACAATTTCATTCAGTGTGACAGCACTAAGGCGTTCGATCGGGACTCCCGTAGTGCAATCAATATCTTTGACCGCAGCATTGCCAACTTTGATCCGCAGAAATCGCGCAGTGCGTAAATCAACTGTGTTTAAACTCAGGTTGCCAGTAATATGTGCAGCGATCGCATTATTGCCTTCATAGAATCGTGGAGGCATAATTCCAAATAATGCGGCTGTGACATCTGTTCCGCTAGTTGGCACCTCAAATCGGATCTTGCTGTTGGTGCCTGTCGAAGGTGAGGTTAAGATCAAATGTTGCCCATCGGTTGTAGCAATTACCTGATTGAGCGTGACGTTAATGGTGAGCAATAGTTGATCTAGCGTCTTGTGATTGGGTTCTGTGCCTGCGAGGGAGATCTCGATCGAATCAGCCCCATCAATGCCAAGTTTGATCGCAGCGTTGGGATTTAAGAGAATGCCCTGACGCAGATCGACTAAGCCCACAAAACTGACTTTTGTAGCATCCCGTCCCTTAAAAGTTCCGGGCTGTATGCCTAACAGAGCAGCGATCGCATCTCCAGCACGCGGAGCGGTCACGATAATGCGGCTCTCACTACCCAGACTGTGCGATGTGAGGATTAAATGTTGTCCGTCGTGACTTGCAATCTGCATTCCGATTTGCGTATTAATCGCGTTCACTACTTCCTCGATCGCAGTGACTCGTGGACGCTGACCCGCACAGTTAATATCAATAGGTAGATGATTATCAATGCCGATTCTTAAGAATGGCTGCGTCTGTAAATCAATGCTGCGACTCAGATCGGGTTTACCGATAATCTGAGCGCTAGTTCCAGCGTTTCCCTGAACATCCTGTTCTAGAAATCCAAAGATTCTTACAGCCGCTTCATCGGTCACTTTCGCACGAGTCACAAACCGCTGTTTTTTATGGGTTTCTAGTGGCACAATTTCCAATCGACTGGCATCACCGATCGTGGGCGATCTAAGAATTAGCCGTTGGTGATCTGCGATCGCTAGATTAGGAAAAGCATGATTAATCGAATTCGCAATCTCCCAGACGTGACGACTTTGGGCAGCCAAGACGCTTTCATGTGGCGATCGCAAATTGATTCGCAACGGGATCTCCACAAGTGAACCCCCATCTACCGCAATCTGAAGGGCTGCTAACAGCAAAAACTTGTCCGGCTGCGGATCTAATTCCCCCGTCAGATTGGGGACGCTGACCATCTCTGCTGCCGTTGCATCAACGCCCTCAAAAACGCGCCGATGAATCCCAAAAATCGCCGCCGTTGCGTCGTCGGCAGTTTCTAGAATCAACCGCGCACTGCTGCCTGTGCCTTCCGAAACCAGCGTAATAAACTGTCCGTCTTGAGTCGCGATCTCTGCCTGGGCTGCCTGATTAATCGCCGTGACGATTTCTGTAATCTGCGTGTTGCGCGGATTGGTGCCAGCACAATTGACTGTAATCGTTGCGTTATTCTCAATCTGAAGGCGAATGGTGGCGCGATCGTGCAGATCAATTCCCTGGCTCAAATCTCGCTGGCTTTTGAACTTCGCAGGTTGAGAATCTTGCCCGATGTAAAAACTTTGCACCTCACCCAACAGGAAAGCCGTCGCATCTTGAGCCGCAGGTTTCTGAAAGGCAATGCTGCTATTAAATCCGACGATCGGTGACGTGAGCTTGAGATGTCTGGCTTGCAGTGTCGCAAAGTGCTCGATTCCAAGCGCCTGATTGATCGCATCACAAATCTGTTGCGGAGTCGTTTGCGCCGGATCTGCACCTGCACAATCAATTTCTGCAACCTGAGTGCGATCGATTTCTAGACGCAAATAGCGATGCTGTCGTAAATCTAACGAATCGCTGAGTGCAACACTGCCGATTACTTGAGCCGATTGCGCTTCGCTGCCTCGATAAACTAAAGGTATTAAGCTAAACACTCGTGTAGCTGCATCATTTAATCCATCGTGAACCTCAATGCGGCTAGCCGTTCCAGTCGTTAAGGAATTCAGGACGATCGAGCCATTTTCTTCGTGAGCGATCGCGTGTCCCGCTAACTGCTGATTTAGTGTGGCGACGATCGCGGCTAGTGAAACATGGGTAGCCTCTGCACCGGATGCTAAATCGATCTCGATCGGATTCTCGTCATCTAGTTTCAACCGCAGCAAATTTGCACCCCGCAAATCTACACCTCGACTCAGATCGACGGTGCCTTTCACTTGTGCGGGCTGTGCCGATCGTCCAACACTCTGCGCTGTCCTCATTCCAAATACGGAGAGTGCTGCATCGTCTAAACGCGGGACGATCGTAGTTAAGGGGTCCGATCGACGCTCCCACCAGCTATCTAGATCTTTGTGATCGTCTGCAATTCTCAGTGCCAAAGCTTCTGCTGTAACGCGCAAAATTCCCTGAACCGTTACGGTGCCATCCAAAAAGGTGCGAATATATCGCTTCAGATGCTCCCGAAATTCCTCAACGGTTTCCAGCACCTCCCCCGCATCGGCACCTGGCGCAAGCGGCTCCCCGGTCAGATCTGCTTCACGGCGGGGAGCCAGTCCGTAAAGTGACGCGATTTTCGCCAAGTCAGTAATTTCTGCGGCATTGCGATCGGCATAATCCACCCAGTGCGCTGCCATCACTGCCGCCAGACTGTTTTCTGCTAACAGCAAGTCTCTGCCAAACGCATCAATCAGGGCATATAGCACATCGGGTCGAGGGGTGACGCGGAAGGTGCTGGGGAGGTGGCTGAGAATACGATCGGTTTTGGTAGGCATGAGAATTCTCGGCAGGGGAAGGGATGAGGGATGAGGCTTTAAGCAGAGGTTTCAACTAACACGATGTCGGCAGGTTCTAGATCGAGAACGATCCACCACTTTTCGGAGCCGATCGTGGCTGAGATTTTGAACTGTCCGATTTCGATTTCGCCATCTTTAGCAGGTTGACCTGTGGGTCCGACAATCAGACTGCGATCAGCGATGCGGCGACCTGTGGGTACGATAGAAGTCGAAGTTTCGCTCAATACACGGCTAACGGCGGCACGTTGGGCTTCTGGATCAGTGAGTGGCACGCCCTGAAAAGCAATCAGCAGCGCATCGGTGAGTTGAGCGGTGCCGGGTCGTCCGATGTCGGTGCGCCAGGTAGTGACCTCGATCAGTCTGGCTTTCGGCTTTCCGTTCGTGAATTTGACCACTTCTTTAATAGTGGCGATCGCGTCGAGAATTTTCTCGCCCTCGGCATCATTGCCACTGCTCAACGTATCGACGTAAGTTTGAACAGCAGCAATGATGTCATCGATCACTTTCGGCTTGGCGATCGCAGGAAGGTTGCGAACGACCTCTACCACAATACGCGGCTTGAAGTAGATATAACGAGCAACCAGGGTTGTTTGCACTCCGGCTGCACGAGTTTGCTCAACAGCCGTCTGCAAGCTGGGAAATCGTTCTGGTTCCGCTTCGATCAGCAGTTGCACTGTTCCCGGTTTAGATTGTTTGGCAGGCGGGCTATTGGGTTCCCAGACTTCAGAAAGCACTGCTCGTTCATCAAAAATCGCCTGTGCCAATGCTGCCAGAGTGCCTTTACCAGCCCCTCGCAGTGCTGCTTTTGCCCGAATCCGCAACTGCTCATCGGTCTCATCTTCACTCCCTAAAACAGTGGCATCGAAGTTAGTGACGCGCAAAATTCCGGCGATCGGCTGTGCCAACGTGGTAATTGTGTTTGCTTTCACTAAGCCTGTTTTACCACTAGAATTCTCTGCGGCTGTAATGGGGACATCGATCCGCACCTGTCCCTTTTGCAACGTCCGAATTTCTGTCGTGACAAAGGTTGCTTCATTCTTGCTAGTACTCAATACAGTGCCTTCATTAATCGTGGTGTTGCCATCGGCTTGAGGATCACGAAAAAAAGTTACCAGCCCGATCGCGTTGCCCTTTTTCTTCCGATCAATCCCCAAAATTGCAACGACCAGGTCTAGAGATTTCCCTTCTGCCGTATCCACAAACCCTGCTAGATAGGCTTGATTAATCTGTTGATAAACGGTAGCAATCTCTCGACCAATGGCTTCACAAATAGTTCGGCTAACGCTACCGACATTGATATCAGTAATCGGAGAGCGACTGTTTGGGATGAAGTAATCGACATAGAAAATTGTGTCATCGTCTGGATGCTGACCACCCTTTTGCCAGACGATCGCGCTTGCCACATCACCAATCACCACCTCAAAATCGATCGAGCGCTGAAATGTGAATCGCTGCGCTTGATCCATGCCGTCTGGCGTGACGACACCTGTGATGCTCCGCACATCTCGGGCTGGCTGCGACAACGGATAAAAGTCAACCTTATCATCAAAAATAATCGGTTCGTTGACGACACCACCTACTAAGGCAGTCAGCAGATCGTCCCGAATTTCTGGGTATAAGCGATTAATTAAATTGACCGTTTCGGAGTTCACGCGCCCGTACCTCGTTCAAGAAAGAAAGGGAAGACAAAATTTAACTCTGTGTCATGGTCGATCGCGGTTAGAGAGATATGAATGTCGATTTGTGTGCGGTCAATTTGGCTTTGCGTCACCTGCACCGATCGAATCATTTTCACTCGTGGCTCTGCGGCTAGTGCCTGAAGCACAAACATTTTGGCGCGACTGCGATTGGCTTCACTGTTGAGTTCACCAATCAGTTCATAAAGGCGAGAACCGTAGTCAGAATGTCCTAGCGCTGTGAGTTCGCCCAGGGGGGTAAGAAACCTGAGGAGGAGTGCTTGTTTGAGATTGTCTGCGCCATTGAGAATAGCCAGATCTACTGGATCACTCTGATCAGCTTGTTGAAGGGAGCCACTCTGCGTAGTCAAAAGGTCGTTTGCTCGATCGCGGCTATTCTGTCGTTCTAAGTTCCCCAACAGGCGTAAATCAATGCCCCACCGTTCTTCGATTTGAGTCATTGTCTGTTCCTCGGCAACAATTTGCAGCTTAGAGAGTGTTAGCAGTTGAGCCTTGTACTTCAATTTTGTTAACCAATCGAGAGATTTGGCAGTGCCCCAATGGGTAACGTTGGAATTAGATCACGACTGATCGAGAATGTAGGGGGCAGCCGGGGGTCCCAAAATCGTCATAATTCCAGGAGGAGTCGGAATCTGATCGCCCATTCGCACCAGTCCGCGACCCGCGATCGTCACGCCCGTACTGGCTAATGGACCAATCACCAACGGATAGGGAACTCCCCAAACAGAGTTAATCATCAAACACAGTGATCCAGTGGTTGCAAGGGGCAATCCTCCGGCAGTGATCACCGGGGGGAACACTGTGATGATGGTTCCCGTATCCGGGGGACCCGATGCACCGGGAGTCACCATCACTGCACAACCGATCGAAACAGGTGAACCAGGCATTGTTACACTCCTTAAAAGCTAGTAGACTTTGTAACTAAGGCGAAAACGACGTAATTCCTCTCACACTAATCGTTGCTCCTTGCACCGTAGAAGCCAGTCCTCCATTGACTGTTGCACCCAGGTTCCCCTTCAGGGTTGCCTGACTTCCCGCTTCAATGTCTGTGTTTAATTGACTCTTAATTTTGATATTTAGCCCTTCCAGAGTTAAATCTCGCGTTGCTTTCAGTGTCATGGCACCCGCCGCATCGATCGTGATATCTCCATCCTGATTCATGGTGATTTTGGTCCGCCCTGACATCACTGTGACAACGCCTCCAGATCCCCCTGGCTGATTGAGCTTCATCTCGGTTTTACCCGCGATCGCTCTCACCATTCCATCGGTGACGTGCAGCGTGATTTTAGGCGGCATTTCTACCAAAATTTCGCGGGGTGAATCGTTATCAGAAATATTCCGAATCGCAGCCTTGAGGGTTTTTTCATCGGCTTCTGCGAGCGGTAGACGAAAAATCACCTCATTGGGATTGTTGAGCGGCGGACGAGCCTCGTTGTGGTATAAACGCCCGATGACGATCGGTTGATTTACATCGCCCTTATCAAACACGAGTAAGACAAGATCGCCTACATTGGGAATGCCAGCCGTGCCAATATGACTGGTGGCGATCGGAACTCGTTTCAGCAGCAATCCACTGTTCTTGAGTTGCACATCGCAACCATAGTTATCGTCATCAATGGTGCCACTGTGAGGCTGAACTTCTTTCACAATGCCCAATTCTGAAACTCGCACAGAGCGCAGTTCTTGCCGAATGATTTCTTGAAGGGTGCTGATGATAGTTGACATAGGAAAGAATGAAGAATGAGGGATCAGAGACTGACTGATGACAAATGATTTACAACAAACCACTAACTCAAACTGCGAAACCGAATCGTCGTGATGAAGCCGCCCAACTTTGTGATCCGGTGAGTCACAGCCCGGACTTGATAGGTTTGGTTGAGACTGTCATCTGGGAGGCTGACGAGACGAATCGCATCGCCTAACTTTATGTTGGGATCGCCTAACACCAGTAATCGCCCTTGCAGAGTGCGGCGTTGGATAGCGGTTAAGGCTGCTTCGGCAGCAGTGTGAGCAGCGGCTCTCGTGCGTAGGGCTGGACGCTCTAGCAGGAGTTTGGGACTCTCAGCACCCGACGATCCTCTAGCATTCGTGAAATCATTGGTCAGCCATGCCCAGGACTCTGCTCCACCTTGTCCGGCGGGGCTTTCACCCCAAGCTTCTACTTGACCTGCGCGGGGCGGTGTTCGCTGAATGTCTAACTCAATGATGTGTTTGGCATACTCGAACACATGCACGATCTTACCACCAGTAAATTCTTCAAATACCAACTTGCCATCAGAGTTAATGTAAAGATCAAAACCACATAGTTCAGCAAGGTCGTGCATGTGATGGTAAACACTCCGCTGACTGTCAATGACATACGCTGGAAATAGAATGCCATCGTCAGCCGTTTCGACTTCTAAAGGAGTTTTGCCCGTCAGACTGCCGATCGCTCCACTCACCGCACTACCCACCGCCCCACCCACAGATAAAGGATTGTTGCTAGAACTGGCTCCCGCTTTGGCTTTGTCCACTAAATCGCGAACAATCTGACCTGCATTTTTGTTCTCGTAGGTCTGATCAACAAAGGTTCGCAGCAGGGTTTCAGCCGCACTATAAGCAATGACACGCTTTGTAGTGATGCTGGGTTCGACTGTCACCACTGATCCCACGATGACTTGAGTGAGTCCGCCATTGTCTTCATAACCCAGCGAGACTTTAACTTCATCGTCGCGTTCTGGCTGCAACCCGTTGACATTACCGAGAACGATCGTGGCACTATCGGCAAGGGCTTCTAAGTCCAGCTTAATCGTCAGATCGGTGACAGTACTGGCTTTTGGCTCATCAGTAGTGTCGATGAACTTACGGGCAACAATGATTTTGTAGGCGGGTTTAAACATAATATTTTAGTGCACTCACTTCTGGAGTAGACGCTCAACCAATTCAAAACTTTCTGCGCCAGCCCAACCGCGACTTTGCGCTCCTTTCAGCCAACTGTTGAGAAAGCCCCTCAGTTCACTTACAGCATTCGCTCGTTCTATATAGCTTGCTGCTTGTGCTCTTACGCCATCATCAGCATCAAGTAGCATCGTTTGCAGCAGCATGAGTAACGCTTCGGGATTATTGTTGGGGAAGTAAAGCGTCAACAGAAATTCGTAAGCTTGTAGGCGTACATAAGGGTCAGCATGAACTAGAAAATTTCTAGCGATCTGCGCCTTTTCTGAAGTGGCATCAGACCGAAGAAACATCAAGCAATTGACAACAAAGCCGCTAAGAGATTGATCCCAAGCCTCGTCACTGGTCAGCCAATTTAGCACCGCTGTTTGCGTAGTAGGAGCCGCCAGTGTATCGTGCAAATGGGGATAGCGTTGGCTCAGTTGGGCACGATAGAGTGTGTCGTTGGTCGAGAGATATTCTCGCACTTCAGCCGGAATCTGTTGCATATATCCTCCTGTAGGAACCCCACTGATTAGCATCGCTATTGATAAAGCAAACGTCGGTTGAGAAAACAGTGGCATAAACAAAACCTGCAATTATAACGGGATCAAAAGTTACTCACAAAACGAGAGGCTCGAATCGTATCAATTTGAGCCGGAATCACCAGCGCAGGCGAATAGTTGGAGTTAGTCAACGAATCGTTCCATAATCGTTTCGGATTGCTCACCCCCAAGGTATTCGTTAAAAAGAAACGGTTCATTAAGTTTTTACCGTCAAGATTGCCAACAGCGACAGCAGCAGCAGTTCCGAGATCAAAGTGACCGCCTGCCGCATTCCGCAAGTTGGTGGTATTGTGAGTTGCCTCATGCACTTCGGCAAATTCTGTGATGTTACTTCTCACGCCGACAAAGGCAAAACTCCGAGCGATCGCACCCGCAGCCGTAAATGAATCTGGAAAGGCAATCCCGCCCCCAGAGAGTAACCCAACCGCCGGAGGTGTAGGAATCGGCAAGTTATAGACTCGCGCTACACACAGGATATAGAGGTCGTTTGCTCGGAAGGTAGGCATCGCTCTAACCGCATTGATTAAGTCAGACTGAGATGTTGAAGGAACCAGAGTGCTAGAGAACGAAGCCGTCTCGACAGAAGGATCAACGGCGATCGGATCAGTCTGATATCGAGTGACCCAGCCTGTACAGGAAGCCGGGGGATCGATCAGGATTTCATCCACGTCAGCAAAGATCCCACAGGCGGCGTAAATCGACTGAAATGTGCGTTTCACTAAGTCTCTTCTAGCAGCAGTCAAGATACCTACGCCACTAGGCGTTGATCGGACGTTGACGAGGTGAATGCGAATCCGTCGCCGTTCTTCAGGAGAGCGGTTAAATACAAAAACATTCTTGGTCAAGGAGACATTGGGAGCCAGTGTGTATTCGGCGACAACTTTGCCATCCAAAGGGTGAGCATCATTGACTGTGACATGACGCAGCCGATGGTTACTTTGTCCTGGATTGCGGTTTCCAGCATCAGCATGTCCGGGTGGCAGTCCACTGTTTGTGATTTGGACTTTATCCACATCATCTGCGACCAACATCACTGATTTAGAAAGAAATATTCCAGTTCCAGCTCCGGTTTCTATTAACGTGATCACTTGTGACGCAGGAGCATCATCGAGTGTATTGTCTGCAAAAACTGTGCGCCATTGCAGTTGAATTTCTCCAGCAGCACTGCGATCGCGCACTCGGAAGAAGAAGTGGCGGGAATCTAAGCCAATAAAATTAGTGGCTTCTGCAACTCCATTAAGCAGATTTCCGGTTGCTGGGTCAAAGGCATGATCCCAAAGACCGATCTGAACAGAAGTTAACGGCGGTGCTGCCGCAGTTGCAGTCCCCACGATGTCAATCTGAATCACTCGAATAGTAACCGATCGGGTCACGCCCTTAAAGGTGGCAGTCACCGTTGTATTGGCGATCGTATTGCGGGGCACAGTTCGGCGTAGAGGGTTAGCAGTTGCCGTTGCATTGGGCGACCAGGTGACAAAATCGGCAGGCACTGGGGAGGGAACAGGGGTAATGTCTGCAACGATCGTGACGACAGCCGTCGCGTCAAAACTGCCGACAAATGTGGTGGTACCCGGAATTTGGGTTGCGCCTTCGACCCGTAACGTGAAGGAATTGACTGTAATGGAAACCCGATCGCCTTCTTTTTCAACATCCTTAATCCCCAACTGGAATCCTGTATCGCGCAATGTCGTACTGACCGTGACACCTTCTGCCCAAAACTTCACGCCACCTGCCGGAATCGTGCCGTTGGGAATAACTTGCGGAGTTGGGAGAGCAGTTTGTGTGGAGGCAGGAACTTCATCCGCCTCAGTAAAAATCTGGACTTTGTTGTCGATCGTGGTCAACTCCAAATCACCTGTGAAAGCTGCCGGATTTGCCTGTCGGACAATCAGCAAGGCGCGCTCATGGGTGTTCGTGGAATTCTTCACCTCTAAGAAGCGTCCGGGATTAATCTTATCGGCGGTAGAAAGTGGAACGGGATCAACTCCTAGAGCAGAACGGCGATCGCCAATCTCCAAGGTCAGTTCCACACCAGTCATGGTTGCTGTGGATGGAGATCCCACCAGTAGATCGACGGAAGATAGGGTGAGGGTTAGTTGCACATCATCCACTGTTGTACTGGGCGTTTCACCTTCTGCAAATAGCGGAATTCCTGCGGTTAACTGTGCGCCATCAAAGACGTTATCTGTTCCATTAAAGGTAATTTCTGTATTGCCTGTTGCTGCCGTAAAAAATCGGATGGCATTACTCGATCGCTCCAACGTTCCCGATCCAATAAATTCGGAATCCGTTTTTAAGGTAACAAGCTGACGAGCGGGATTGGTATAGCTCTTTTTCACGACAACAACTGCTGACGTTAAAGTAATAAGAGGATTGACCGCAAACTGGCTGGGTGTGCCCGATCGAATAATTACATCAAAAATAGAGTCGCCGTTGTCCAGTCGCTTGCAGACCACACTGCCTCGTCCCGTTGCCGCAGGTTTGGTCTTGGCGTGGGCAATTTGTGGCGGATGGGGCAGTTCTACTTCCATTGTGTAGATCCCGATCGCACTCTGGTCTGTGTAAGCAAAGTTACCGTCTATATTAGTTTTGCCTTTGATGGGTTGACCACGATCGCCGCCACACTTGCGTTCTCCATCCATGAACTTGCCATCGGGGGCAATCAGCACATATTTGACAATGCCTAATGACTCGCCGTTTTCGTCTTTGATCGAGCCGCTGACCGTGATCGAGCCAGGTTCTACGGGTTCTACACACCATTCATCGGGAGCGGGCGTGGTGCTGCAATTTTGCTTGAGAAAGTCGCAGCGTCGAGCCGTGCCTTGCGGATCAGGATCTTTGGAACCCACACACCAATCACTGCCCACAGGGGGAGTGCCAGGAAGGTTGAATGTCACAGGAATCGGTTCTGGTCGAGGCAGACGATCGCTGCGGACAAACAGAATCTCGGTACGACGGTTCGGTCTCCAGGCGAGTGATGGGGCACAGGCATCGATCGGCGTATCGTCTCGCGGATGTTGCTCTCCACAACTGACCCATTTCAGGGGTTCGTCGCCACAGTTGCGGAAAAACTGAGCATCGGCGATCGCTTGTGGATCAAGACTCAAATACGATTCGATCAGCTTCTCCCAGGTGGCATCATTGACAATTCCTGTCGGCGGCAATCCCTTAGAGTTCTGAAAGCCTTTAACTCCAGTTGTGGTCAGTGCATCATGGTTATCTTTAATATTGCTCGGATAGAAGCCCAGAGTCTGAAGTAAGTACTGATATTGACGCACATTCCAGTTATCTTTGACGGTGCGTTGTTGTCCATCTTGAGATCGGCGCAACAGATTCCACTCAGTTAATGCACCTGCCTGATCGCGTCCAAACGTAAGATAAGCATGAATGCTGCGGGCACGACGATCGCCCAATGACAAGTTGTAGTTATCAGAACCACTTTTGTCGGTGTTGCCTACAATCAGCATCTTTTCACCCGCATGACTGCGAGCATAGTCTGCTACCTGACGCAATACATGACGCATGCAAGGTTCGACGAATGCTTTATCAAACCAGAAATGCACCACAAATTTTTTCGCAACATTGGTCGGACGCTGCGGATTCCGGCGCAAAGTAATCGTGACTTGGGTGGTTTGACCACTTTGAACAATGGCTGCTGCTGAAGCAGGAGGTAAATCAGGGTCAGAGGGGACGATCGCTCGTGCAGTGTAAGTTCCGGGCGGAAAATCGGCTTCTGTCCAGCGATTATTGGTGCGATGGGTGAGGGTGCGATCGAGCGCAACATTATCCTGATCCTGAGTTCCTTGAACCGTGACAGTCACCGTACTGAAATCAAAGTTTGCCTCTCCCTCGACAATCACTTCGACAATCAGGGTAGCCGTAATGGGATCGAGGCGAGGCGGAATAGGGGGTGGCGGCTCCTGCGGCGGGGTAGGGGCAGGAATGAATTCGCGTAAAGTGAAAGCATACTCAAAGCGAGACGGCTTTCCTGCTAATTCCCGCACACCCATTTCCTCAATCACAACTTGATTAACTCTGGTGGCAGTGGCAATATCGGCAACAAAGTCTACAGGTTGAGCTTCCCGAAATTTGTCACGCAGATCTTTGAGTCCCGTTTTGACTTCGGCTCCGGTTAAGACCCCGGTTAGTTTGACCCAAGTGTTACGCCGTCCTAAACCCTGAAAGAAATCGCCTTCGAGAGCCGGAATGCTGTGCTGGGTAAATACCTGATCTGCCTCAGTCTCAATTTTTTGGACTTGTTGTAGCTCAATGTCACCAAGTAGAGGACGTACCATAGGATTAGGCTGCCTTCAGTTTTGCCACGATCGCATCAATTTTTGTCAGAATGCCCGCAATTTTTTCTTTCGCCTGACTCACATCTTGTAAAGTACTGATCACTTTTTTGACATCTTCTAATGTGCTTTTTTGATCAGTTGCCAATCCTTCAGCAGCATCTAGTAGATTGGTTGTAGTGGTAAAGAGTTTGTCAAGATTCACTACACTAGCGATTTTGTCTTCCAGTTCCTTCAGTGTAGTTTTAACAACCTCCAGAACCTTTTGTAAGCCTTCGACGATCGGAGTTTTGACACTGGCAGGAATTGCACCCAGAGCAGTTTTTACGGCGGGTTCATCCAAGATTTTAGACAGATCATCCAGAGCCGAATTTAGTTTATCTAAGGCATTGTCAGCCATAAGAGACACCTCATGAGGAGTAAATTGCAGTTGAGCTTGCAGCGTTTGGAGTTGAACCGTTAATTCATCAAGGGTTGTTGATACTTCTGGCTGAGTCGGTTGCGCGATCGGTGTAGTGTGATCAGCGCTGGTTGGCTCTTCTGAGTTTTCTCTTGACTGAGTGGACTGTTTCAAATCAGGTGAATGAGAGTCATCAATCAGGCGTTTGAGAGAGAACTGGAGAAAAAGAGCAACGGTGATCCCGGCAACAATGGCAGCAACTAGCTCAGATCCAGAGTCCACGATCGCAAATCCAAACTGGGTTTATGGGGGCGAGGAAGGGGGTGAGGCAACGGCTTCGAGTCCTTGCCGTCGCAGTGCATCATTGATCTCAGTCAACTGAGTGATAAAAGGGGAAAGCAGATCGGCAAAACCGAGTCCGGCTAAGATATTGTCAATTCCGCTCAAGGCATCATCCAAAATGTCTGTGTTTAGAGCAGACAAATCTTCTGGTGGAACTGGCTCAATATACTCTCGCAACGTTAGGACGTAAGCATAACGCTGTGGTTTTCCTGCCAGATCTTGCACCTGCAAATTGTCAATAATGACTTGATCAATAGTTGCGTCAGCACTGATGTCGGCGGTAAATGAGAGGGACGCACCTGCTTGAAATTTGTCGTTGAGTTTTGCGATCGTTTGCAATGCCTCAGATCCAGTCGCTACGCCCCAGAGCAGTAGATAGGTGGGTCGTCGTCCCAGATTTTGCAGCAGACTACCAGACATCCCCGGTGGTTTGTGTTCTGCCAATGTGCGCTTTTCGTGGGTCGTGATTTCCTGAACTTGAGGCAGTTCAATGTCGTCTAGCATCGGCTGCATAATGGCTCCTTCAAATATTAATTCCGTAACGCCGAGCTTCTTCATCCAGAATGCGTTTGATCTGACTTGCCAAGCTGTCGAGATCTGCCTCTGGAATGGCTTCCTGCATTGCACGCTGCTGAATAAGCGGCGTTGTGACTGAGGGCGAAGCTTCACCCGTCTGTGAGGCAACCAACGGCGGTAAAGTTGACGCAACAGCAGGGGGATCGATCCGCTCAAGCTCGGCGGCTTTGGGTTTTTTAGCGATGCGATCGCTCATGGGTTCTTTAGCGATGCGATCGCTTAACTGTGACAGTCTTTCTAGAGGAGACTGGCTCTGAAAATTTTGCCAGGGAACAATCGCAGGACGCGGCTGTGTGGGAACTTGATCAGAACCATGATCGGATGGGCGAGGCTCACTGGTTGACAGCGATCGGGTTAGATGATCTGATTCAGCGTGACGATCGGAACCGATCGGAGGCGTTGCCAAATCTGTAATCAAATCCAAAGGTGCCGTCGTTCCAAGCGAATATAACCAAGGATTGTTAGATAATTTATTCTCTGATCTGTTTGACGATTCCATAAACGGTTGAAAGTCTGCTTGCTTTGATATTGGCAGTCCGGAAGAATTTAGGCGAGTTGATTCTGAACGTAAGCAATCATCTGTTCGATGTGTCAACTGTTGCCGCCAGCGTTTCTGATCCGTTGCATTTAGACAGGCATCGCGGGGCGTTTTGGGTGTGCGAGGCGGCGGCGGGGAAATGGGCGTGAAGCGTTTCCGGATAAGAATTTCAGGACTGACATCCTGCGATTTGGATTCGGCAACTGATTCCTGCAACGATTTGGCTGAAATAGGTTTCTCAACTAAACATTGGAGCAGATTAGCACTCGCCCTAGACGGTAAACGTAACGGTTCACGGGCAGAACAATGATTTGTGCCTGTATCCGGTTCCTTCAGAGCTAATCGTTCGCTAGGTTCAGGCTGCGGGAGTGAGGATTGATCGAGGGTGGAATGTTGTCGAGCAAATCGCTGGGGCGACGGACATATCTCATCAGGTTTAGCAGCATGGGACTGCAATATTTGTTGAGGTGCTGGTAACGATCGCGGTTGTGTAGGTGGATGAGTAGATGGGCGTTCAGTTCTCCCCGTAAGAGCGGGTAAACAACTTCCGAGCAGTGGCTGATCCTGCAACTTCATCTGCACTTTTGCCACCGATGCCATCCAGTGACAGTATTGCGGTAACGCTTTGATTCGCGTGGTTTGTTGTTGCAATTCTCGCTGCCAGTAAGCGGGTGCTCGTCCTGCTTGCAGCGCACGAGTACAGCAATGTCCTGAGTGGAGTAGCTCCTGTGCGCCGTTCATGGGCTGTCACCGTTTCGACGAGCCATTTCTAGATAGAGTAGAATTTGCCCGATCGTCATGCCGCTGACTTCTTCTGGTGTCCAGCCAAACTCTTTGGACAGCGTGAAACACGCCCGCGCTAGAGGAGCCTGCACCAGTTCTTCTAACGCATCCTGCGGCGTGCTAATGCCACTGATTGCATTAATTTTCTGAACTAAGAAGCGAGCCAGTCCTCCCGATAGCTTAGAAATCTGCTCCATCTTTAGGGCAGGTTCCACGATCGCTTGCTGAATCATCAATGCCGCCGACAAACTTTCGTCATCACGGGCAGCTTTGCCAATCAGTTGCAAATCACGCACGGTCAAGGGACGCAATTTCACAACCTGACTAGATGAACCATTCAGATTGAGCAGATCAGCCGGGATTTCGACATCATAAACAAGCGATCCCCCCGCCAGCAACTCTTCAGTTGTTAATATCATCGCCTACCTTCCTTGCTTTACGCGGTTGCAGCACCACCAAACTGTGGAGCGAGTGCAGTCGGTTCACCTGCACCGCCTGCTGGGGCTTCTGCATCAACCACCCGAATCGAGACTGCCTTAAACGTGACGTTTTCCATCACAAAGTCTTCTTCTGGCAGTGAATAAGACCAACTCTGAAACTTGACTTTGCCAATCTCCAAGCTGGCACTATTGCCCGGAAAAGCAGGATCTTTGAGCGCGATCGTCATGTTAAACGTAGGTTGCACATAAGGATTGGCAATCTCATCAACAGGCGTAGGGGCAGAGCCTTGCCCTTGTAATAGAAACAGCATTGCGCCGTTAATGTAAGCCCGATCGATTTTGCCACTGATGTGAATATCACCCGGATGCAGCGAAACTGCATGTCGTCGTCCAATTTCGTGAAACTCTTCGAGATCGGTCTGAACACAAAGCTGGACTCCAGCGACACGTCCCACCGTTTGAACTTGGTAAGCAGTAATCACTAAGTTTGCATCTTGACCCTCTGGGGTATCTTCGTTTGCCAGCGTCAATGTGCCGTTGGAGCCAGTATAAACATTCGTCAAAGCCATTGGGTCGTCTCCTTATTCGAGGAACATAGTCACTTTGATGTAATCGATGCTGAAAGTAGGTCGCAGAGTCATTGTGACCTGGACAATTCCTTGCCGCTCTTGATCACGGGTAGCAGTCACGCTCAGGTCATAGCTGACCAGTTTCTCATCAGTCACCATTTCAGCGAGAAAGCTGTTAATGGTGGCGCGTAAGGCTCCTCGAACCCGATCGTTGTTTAGCAAACCAATGTAGGAATTCGCTGCCGATCGCACACCATACTTGGCGAAATCAACGATCCGACGAGTGGTAATTTGCGTCCAGGCAGTGTTGATTGAGGTGGTTACTCCTTTAACAATCCGAAAGCCCTGCCGAGCCTCTAGAGCTAGCACACGGCTCTTCACCAGTTGAGACAATTCTGCGTCGCTGTAGCGTTTTGCAAGTCCTCCGACCCGTAAGGTTTTGTTAGTCGGGCTGAAGTGAGGCTCTAAGCCTGCCAGCAATCCCGCGACGGCCGCAGCAGCGTAGGCACCCGGAAGCGCCACATCTATAGGCGGTGTCACTGCGTTATCTAGCACTTTGATTCCTGGTGCGACAAAGATCAGTCGATCGCTTGCCAGCGTATGACCCGTCACCGGATCAGTCGAGTCGCTAGTATCAGCACTGGCGCTACTGCCGACAACAGCAATGCGATCGCGCTTGATGGTATCCGTAGAGGCTAATTGACAGTGAGCATCTAACTCATCGCCAAAACTGTCATCCTGCCCAGCAGCCACAATGATTTGTACATCCTGGTCTAGCAGCTTTTCTAGTCCTTCGCTGTAGTTCGCGCCATCTGCTCCATCGTCACCCCCCAAAAATAGAGCAAAGTCATCTTTTTTAGCGCCTTTCTTGGGCAATTCGCCAGCCTTCGGATCGGCTTCTGGAACGAGTAATTCTGTCGTCACCCAAGCCGATCGAGCATTGATGTCATGCACCAAGTCTTTAACGTCTACGGCAGTGTAAGTTTCTTCGGCGCGTCCAAAGCGCAGCGTTACTTTCACTGCCTGATCGCTTTTGACTAGGTAAGCAGCTCCTACGCTATCTCCCGCCTTCGGTTCTTCACCTGCGGGAAATGTGAGTCCGCCACTTGCCGGATCGATTTTCACCTCACCAGATGCAGCACTCCCTGTATATACGAGTTTGCGCGGTCGTCCGTTCACGACAATTTGGTTACGGGCATTCGGCACAACCGGTTTGCGCTTGAGGGTCATTGCGGCTGCAATCTCGATCATTTCACCATTCACAAACGCATCTTCATCCGCCGTAAACACATTGATCGATAATCCATCTCCCCAAGTGCCTGCGCTCTTAGCTGACAGCTTGACTGCATCGGTATCAGAAGCCGATTTGAGCGTATAGCTAGAGGCTTTCGCCTTTGTTTCGTCAGCGACCCGTACCGCAATCACGGTCGTGGCACCATTGTTGTAAGCCTGCTCTAATGCTCGAACGAGGGTTAACTTACCGTTACCATTATTCCAGGCATCATACAGACCAAAGCGTTCACGAGCTTCGGCATAGCTACCCAGAATGATAGGTGCGCCGATCGCTCCTTTGCTGGCAGTCCCCACAATTCCAATGTTGCCAACCGTTACCCGACCCGGCACGATTAGCCCTTCAGGTCTAACCTCGATATAAACTCCTGGCAAGATCATTTCAGCCATGTCTTTTCGTTATCCTCCATGATGAGGGGTAGAGAGTTTTGAGTTTTGACGACTCGTTAGCTGGCTTGTAAATACACCACTGCAATCTGATTCAGAGGGGTGTCAGTATGAGCAATCTCCAGACGATCGCTAGCACTAGCAAGCTGAATCGGGGGCGAGAAATCGAGCAATCGGGACTGATACAGATCCAGGTTGCCGTCACTGTCCCAGTCTCCTAGCCCGATCGGATCACCTGCATCACTGAATGCCGTGAGAAAGGCACTCACAGACGGGAATGTGACTTGCCCGTGACGAGTTGCTGTTGCTCCAGCAATCGCCGCGAGAAAGGCTGGCAGGGTGGGATAACTGGTCGGTGAACCTGTTGCCCTATCGAAGGTGCGCGTCAGGGTGACAGTGCCACTAGGCGACGGTTCAGGCAGATACGCCAACGCAGAGAGACGAGTCAGGCTCATGCGTCCCCGCAGTCTTAGCATCGGAGCAGACTGGTTATCCCAACGCACCATGCGATCGGTGACGACCGTGGACTCGTTGTACTCACTGTTGACAGAGATCGGGATGCGGGCAATCAAGCTCTCAGCCCCATCGCTGTCCTGGAAGCGGAACTCATACAGCACTTTGTAGTTGCAGGTTTTATGCCACGCGTCCAGAATGCTATCAAATTCTGCTAAAGAGGTTTCTGTTGCGTCGAGCCGGAGAAACCCCAATCCGCGCAAGGTTTGTTTTGCAGCTAACAGTTGTTCATGCAGATCTTGAATCGCAGCGTTTACACCATCGGGTTGACTTGCCCACACCTGAAATCGCACCACCGCATCCAGACGGCTGCCTTTTACGGCTGCCACCATTAACGATCCGCGTATCTCATTGCCGACACAATTTCCCAACCCCACAGCCCGTTCCATAACACTCACCACCGAGACACTGGGAGCCGGAACCGATGGCGTGGGTAAGGATAAAAAGCCTCTAAGAACGCTCAACATCTCACTTAACATAGATCGACTCCCGCTTCAAAAACTGATTGTCCAATCGAGTGCGCTTGATTCACGGACAGTTATGCTGCTATTACAGTTTTCGCTACCATTTATGATTCATTATTTATGATTAGTTACTGGCTCCTGATGTATGACTGTTGAATTTTGTAATCTCAAAGCGACTGACAAAGCGTTTCTAAATACCTTTCAGCGCTTTTACAACCGTGATGTTGTTTGTATTACATCTTGATTTTCAGCGATCGATCCAGTGTCTGACAGTACCCCATCGGGTAGTGTTCTACTGAGTGAATTTGCTGCGCCAAAAACCGTTCCCTGAAGAAGGTTTCCTCAGCAAAGCCACTACTATTTGCTGCATAGTCATCTCATTTTGGTGAAACAAACGGTACAGCGATCGCCACGGCTACGAGTGTAATTCTGTAAATCCGCAATCAATCCCTATCTAAACTAAAGGACTCGAAACAACGATGAGCAATTAGATTCTCAGGCAGTAGAGCTACCTCAGCGTCTTTCAATTCTAAATTTAATTGAGATTGCTGAAATCTATTACAAACAGACTTAATGTTGCTCAAGCTCACGATTCTTGTATAGAATCATGCATAGCGGCGGACAGTTGAAATGAGCGCTAAAAACAACACCTAATTTGCAGACGCACTTAAGACTTGCAATCTCTCAAACTCAGCTTATAGATGGCACTGGAGCGTTTTATAAAAGCAGCTAACTGTGAGTAAGTTCTATCCTCACCTCTATGTAAACAGGATTTAGGGCAATGTGCAAGTAATCGATGTTAAGTTATTTGAGGCAATGCTTTTTATGATTTCTGTGAGGCTATTTTTGCTGATTCATAACAAAAAAGGTAATTGCTCAACTGGGGGAAATTGACAAAATCTCAAAACCCGATAAAGTGGCGTTATGACAGAACTCCCCGACTTAAAGCAACTCTCAAATGAGGCAAAAGATGCCTTGATTGTGGCGCTCTGGGAAGAGGTACAGAAATTACGGCAAGGGGAAAGAAAGAAGCCCAAGAAGACCTCGAAGAATTCGAGTTTACCGCCCGCAAAAGGATTCAAGGCGCAGGTCAAAGACCCAGAAAAAGCGAGTGGAACGCAACGAGAGGGGAGCTTAGGTCGAGAGGGGGCGGTCGTCCGT
The DNA here is from genome assembly GCA_038231055.1 of Leptolyngbyales cyanobacterium. Taxonomy (GTDB): domain Bacteria; phylum Cyanobacteriota; class Cyanobacteriia; order Leptolyngbyales; family Leptolyngbyaceae; genus Phormidesmis_A. Next base: position 361 of record JBBRMC010000003.1, on the reverse strand, counting down.
TGCATGAAGCCCCCGATCAAATCATCAAAGCAGAAGTCAAAAGCTGTCAGGGGTGTGGAGAGGAGATACCCGCATCCTTGCAACAGTTAGTGCAACGCTATGACAAAATCGATATTCCACCGATTCAGCCTATTGTGACTCGCATGGGAGCATCTCACCTTTGCAGTGAGTATAAAAGCTCAGAAACCTTAAGAGGCAATAGACCTGGATGGAGTGCGCGTGAAATCGCCATTAAGGTAGGCAGAGCGGTGCTTGAGGACTTGAGCGACATTCTGAGCCTTCCACTGGGCAACTGAAATTTTCAGGCGACGGTTGATTTGTTTTACTGCCGATTCCACTGCCCCTGACCCAATCGGAACTC
>JBBRMC010000002.1:0-47820 GCA_038231055.1 Leptolyngbyales cyanobacterium | reverse complement strand
ATCTCCACCTACCACATGGGCACAGCGCTTCCAGAAGAGTTTCAAAGGAGCCTGCCCACGCTTGAAGATCTGGAAGAAGAAATGGCAGCGATCGCTGCCGAAGTGGAACAAACGCTGGCATCAAAAGAGGTAGAGCAGCTTACCTTATTCACTGACCCTGCCACTCTCGAAGAAGATTGAAGCGATAAGCAGTTTAGCAATCTTTAAGGAACCAAGCTTCCTTAAAGATTGCTGTAAGATAACGAACACGGTAAATGTTCAAGGCAATGACCCTCGATGACTCGCTAGAGATCGACAGACAAACGCTCCTTGCTTCAATCGCTCCCAGCTAGATGAAACAGATCTGAGGAATGTGTGGAAATGCTCCTACCCGCTCTAGGAGCTTCAGAAGACTCCACTCAGAATCCTGCCACTCTTCGGCTCTGTTATCTTCAATTTGTTGATGCAACCGAGCGAGTGCCGTCTGAACATCGACGTAAAGATCGTCTTGTTTGAAAATCCCATAAGGCGTAGCAGCCTTTCTGACACTCCGCGCAACCCCTGATTCGCCGCTAATAAAAAGGGTTTGATCTGCGAAATCTTGCTCTATTCCTAGATCGGAGAGGTCAGGATGGGTTGGTTCGCCTCTTCGATATGCGATCGCCTGTTGAATCTCAAGCTCTGTCGGCTCAAGCTCAGCGAGATAGCGTCTCAGAACGTCGTAGTCGGATTGTGAAATGACCTCAACGCTCTCAACGCTGACGGCGATGCAGCAACTCTCAAACCAATAGCAATCGCGATCGACTGGAGAATGATCGAAGTCATCTCTCCAAGAATAGGCAATCCCGTGAGCGATATCTTCGGCTGGACGTTGGCTGGACAGATTGCAACACAGGTATCACTATATTCGTGTTCGCCATCACGGGTTTCAATGCAAATGCGAAGAAATCGAGTGCCGACATCGGGCTGAAGCCATCTGCGCTCAGTTATATCTTGACCCGCAGGCAACTCGTTATTGGTCAATGTCATGAAGACGTGCTGTGTCTGCTGCTGATGGTCAACGATAGTTGTCATCGCGTGTTGAGTTGCGATCTCCTTGATTTTACTCAAGCTATCTAGAGTGCTGAGGTGTACCCAAAGGTGAACGTTCGGGGAGTCATCTGCTCCAATAGGATGGTCCTCTAGGTTGGAAGCCACACCGATCTCAATTAGAGCCTGCTGAAGAAATTGAGCCTGCTGGAATGTCCAGCAATCTATTTGTAATGTGTGCGCCATAGCTCTTATTCCTGTTAAATTAAGCGATCTTTAGAAAATGAGGGGAGGTTTCAAAATTCCCCTTTGCTTACGAAAAGAGTTTTCCAATTTCTTCCTAAATAGAAGGATCTGTCAGCGTTTCCCAATGTTCGCTAAACGTAAGGACAATCTGGCTACTGTATAAGGCGCAGGTTGTCACCACTTTGGCTTTAATTTCAGAAGTCATGCGCGAGTTTGAAGCAACGGCATGACTCTCTGCGAGAAATCGCAGTCTTCGTAAATTTCAAACTCTGTAAGTTTCAGACTTATAGAATCTAGAAGTGCTCGACCAATGTAGGCATCAGATTGAAGCACTCTGCCTTGTTCAGCGAGAAATCCCTACTTTTCTCAAATCAGCACTTCGTAAATTTCAGACTCTGTAAGTGCCAGGTTTATGAGTCCAGCTGCTGCTGCAAGCGTGATAATGACTAGCCTTGAAAGCTACAGATTCTCAAAACTACAGACTTACAGAGTTTGTGACGTACAGGGTGTTTTAGTAGCTTTACCATTCCTGCTCACCATATCTGCACCACCTTCTGTACCAATACCTGGCTTTGCGGTGGTGCATTTTCTTCATACTTTTACGCCTTACCCCGTTTACAGCCAAGAGGTAGGGGAAGAGCTTGTCGCGTGGAAATGTACTTCTCGAATGACTTCGGTTCATCATGACTCACTTCAGCTAATTCCAAACTTCATACATTACAAACTTACAGAGTTTGTAACCCTGGCAAATGCACCTCTGGCTTATCTTCAGTGTGGAAGATCCACGATCGCCCTCCGCAGAGGGGAATTCGCCCATAAATTAATGCTCAGATGGCAGTAACAGGCAGTAGTAAATGGGTGCATCCCAGTCTTGTAAGTCTTGATTTGAGACAATCTCTCAAAAGTGCTTATCTGCTGGGGCTTGACATCTGAGTGTTTATACTCATTTGCAAAACTGGGATGCACCCGTAGTAAATTCCCAAATCTGGGTCTTCTCCACGCTCCACATAAAGCTTTATCTGTTGGAGCGGAAAATCTGTGAACGGAATTCTTTGACGGATTGAGGGCTTTTTTGTGTCGCTGTCGGGAGAGCACTCCAAACAGGCAGTTTGATCAGAGTCCACAGTGAGGTTCCACAACTGGAATTCGCGAAGTTGCGAACCGTCTAGCTTGTGGCGTAGCGCTCTTGGTTGGTGGCTGCAAATTGCATCAATCAACCAGAATGCCTGTGCCTTCTCTGCAAGGGCTTGAATACCGTCCGTGTGAAAGAATCGTTTGTTGAAGAAATTCCGATGGTAAGTTGTCGTCCCCGTAAATTGGGCTAGAAATGTGATTAGTTCTTCTTGACGGTCAGATGTTGTCGTTGTCATGGCAGCCTTCATTGAATAATTTCGTTCCTGTCAGGATGAAAACCCTCTCTTTCGTTGAATCACAAACCCAACGAAGCTTTCGGGCGTTCTCCAAAAAGTTCGATCGCTGTTCGAGTTGACGATCGCTGCGCCAAGTTCACGAAACTACGAATCTGATTTCTTGCTTCGCATCAACAATAATTTCAAGCAATTTAAGGTTTTGCCAGACACACATTCAAACTCTGTAAGTTTGTAGTTCTACAAGTTTCGAGGTCTGTAGTGATTGGTTTAACTTCCATGAGGTAACGATGAGTCCGAGTCGCTCTTCTCTCAGCCGGGTTGTAACGATTTAGAGATCCTCATTGAGATTTTGGATTGTGGCACGTGAGCTAATTTCTTAAATTGTTATCTTGAAGCGCACACGATTAGGGACACACTGATCCACGATCGATAGAAGTGAAATTTGAAAATCAGTGATGTAGAGCAAGTCGCTTTACGATCGCTCTATATCACTCCACAACATTCGTCAGTCGATAGAACGACCTCTAACAATTTGACTCTGTGGTTTAGGTGATAGGTCAGGTTCTTCTAGATAAATGACATCACGCGGATCAACAAGTCCTTTTGCTGCTAGTTGCAGATGCGCCTCCTTGCTTCCGGGCTGACAGGGTATGGGTTGGTCTGTCTTCGGTTTCATAGCAATTCTTCTGAATATAGGTGTGTTCTGGAACCACAGATTGAAGTCCCTAACACTTCGAGGCGAGAGCCTCTTACTTCGTATATTTAGAATTTTGTATATTTGAAACTTACAGAGTTTCAAACTCTGTTTTTGCAAATTAGGCATTGCAGATGAAGTTGCTTTGGACTTTTCACAACTTAGGTTTTAGCGAAGATGCCACTTGCTGGTTCACTCCGCTAAACACATTGCGATCTTGAGTACAGAAGAAGCTAGGGGTTTAGAACCGGAATATTATTGAAGATGTCCGGCACACAAGAAATAGAACACACATTGCTGAAAATGCTCAGAGACGTGTTGTTGATTCATCTATAAAAACACACGTCTCAGTTGTTATCTCGTCTGAGAGACACGCTGGATCAGAATGCACTTGTTGCAATTCGGCAAATCAAGTGAAGTTGTATCGCAATTCTCCACCTTTTTAGCGAAGCAAGCTAAGAAATCTTCTCACAAACTTAACAAATAACAAGTTTCTCATCTAAATTGTGTTATCAAACTCTTAAACATCTCGAAAATGAGCCGATCATCAAGTGAGAAAGTCGTCAAGACAATCTAGACGATCGTACTGATCAGAAAAACCAGAAATAGAAGGCTGCGGTACATTGCAATCTCCTCTAGAGAATCTAACCGACTGGCTCATTCAGATGTTCGGCAACTTCTCGATACAAGTTAATTACATGGTTGTCCGCAAGGCTGTAATACACGTTGCGTCCTGCTTTGCGATATTTGACCAAACGCATCGATCGCAACACTCGAAGCTGGTGAGAGACAGCAGATTCACCCATTTTTAAGCCTGCTGCCAAATCGCAGACGCACAGTTCTTGACTTGCCAGCGCTGACAGGAGCCGCAACCGATTGGGATCTGCCAACACACCGAAAAACTCTGCCATGTGCCGCGCTTCGTTGACTGGCAGAATTTCGGGCTGCACCTGACGCACATTGTTCAAATCAACTAAATAAGTGTCACAGTTTGGCGCACCGGACTCTTGGATATGCTTCTGCTGCGAGGGATCAGTCTTCATGTTGAGAACAGGATGTAGGCAAACTACTTCAGTTCCTTTAAGTATAAACATAGAATGGGAATCGTTCTATGTATGAATATATATTCATACATTTAGAGTTTTAGATTACAATTCGGATATTCTTAACTGAATTCCACGAATCGACGATGACTCAAACTTCAGATCTCACAACCCACCACCTGCAAGTCGAGGGAATGGACTGCGGAAGCTGTGCCAAGACGATCGAGGTGAGTTTACAAAAACTGCCTGGCATTATTGCGGTATCGGTAAGTTTTGCAACCGGACAGGTGAAGGTATCCTATAACTCGAAGCAAGTTACCGAAGTAGCCATCAAGCAGCAGATTGCAGCCTTGGGCTATACCGTCAAACAGGCTCCAGCTAAAAAGCTACAGGTTCAAGTTGGGGGAATGGATTGTGGCAGTTGCGCCCAGACGATCGAAGCCAGTTTGCAGCAGTTAACTGGGATTTCTGAGATTGCGGTGAGCTTTGCGACTGGACGCTTAAATGTTGCTTATGATCCTCAGCAGGTAAGCGAAAGAGATATCTACGATCGCATCAAAGCATTGGGCTATACGATCGGGCCGAGTTTCACAAACCAAACGTCTCAGCACCACGAACACTGTGGTCACGATCCCGGTCATGACATCGGTGACTCTAAGCCAGTCGAGTCGCAACCAGCCTGGCAATTGTGGATTCGCAATCGTCGATCGCAGAGCGTTCTTTTAGCTGGCATCGGGTTAGTTCTGGGACTACTGACTCAACAGTTAGCGTTACCAATTTGGTTGGCACGCGCATTTTACGGCATTGGAATTGGGGTGGCAGGATACCCGATCGCTCGTGCTGGACTGATTGAGTTACGTCTGCGCCGTGCCGACATGAATCTGCTGATGACCCTTTCAGTCGTTGGGGCAGTGATGCTGGGCGACTGGTTTGAAGGAGCGCTCGTCGTTTTGCTGTTCTCTTTAGGAACGACGCTGCAAAGCTTTACCTTTGGTCGGACTCGCAACGCCATTCGCGCCTTAATAGACTTGACTCCCCCGACTGCCACCATTCAGCGCAATGGGCAGGAAATTACTGTTTCGGTTGAAGCGGTGCAAATTGGTGAAACTCTAACGATTCGCCCCGGACAGCGAATTGCTTTAGATGGTAGGGTCATTTCGGGTAATTCTGCGGTGGATCAGTCTCCGATTACTGGAGAATCAGTTCCAGAAGATAAAGCGCCTGGTAATCTGGTGTTCGCCGGAACGCTCAATCAGACGGGTTTTCTAGAAGTTGAAGTAACTCACACATCAAGCGATACAACCGTTGCAAAAATTGTTCACCTGGTCGAAGAAGCTCAGTCGAGTCGTGCACCCACGCAGCAGTGGGTCGATCGCTTTGCCGAAATCTATACTCCAATTGTAATCCTGAGCGCGATCGCGATCGCTTTGGTTCCTCCTCTAGCCTTTACTCAACCATTTGACGTTTGGCTTTATCGTGCCTTGGTCATGTTAGTGATTGCCTGTCCTTGTGCATTAGTGATTTCAACTCCTGTTTCGATTGTGGGTGCGATCGGGGCTGCCACTCGCCAAGGTGTTCTATTCAAAGGTGGTAATGCCCTAGAGACGGCTGGAAAAATAAGCATACTGGCGTTTGACAAAACAGGAACCCTTACGGAAGGATTACCTATTGTGCAGAATGTTTATGCCTTAGAGAATGCGAGTACCTATCAAATTTTATTAATTGCAGCATCTCTAGAGCAACAGTCCGAGCATCCGCTTGCAAGAGCGATCGTCACTCAAGCGCACGAGAAAGCGATTGAACTTGCAACGCCTGAAAACTTCAAAGCTTTTCCAGGAAAAGGGATTCAAGCAGCGTTTGGAGCATCTACTTACTTAGTAGGGAATCGTAAGTTGTTTACCGACCAAGACATTCCTCTATCTCAGAAAGTCGAATCTGTCTTAGCTGAGGTTGAAGCAACTGGGCAAACGCCAGTCTTAGTTGGAACAATTCAAGAAATCTTAGGCGTAATTGCCTTAGCTGATGGACTCCGACTAGAAGCGGCAGAAGCGATGCGATCACTCCAGAAAGCTGGAGTGAAGAAGCTCGTGATGCTGACAGGCGATCGTGCTCCGGTTGCTCAACAGATTGCTCAACAAGTTTATCTCTCAGACTATCGCGCCGAACTGCTGCCAGAAGATAAGCTTGAAGCCATTCAACAACTTCGACGATCGGGCATTGTTGGCATGGTGGGCGATGGCATCAACGATGCGCCCGCGTTGGCAGCGGCAGATATCAGCTTCGCAGTCGGTGGAATTGATATTGCGCTCGAAACAGCAGATGTCGTGCTAGTTGGAAGCGATTTGAGAAAATTGGCTTATGCGGTTGACCTGAGCCGTCGCACCGTCTCAATCATTCAGCAAAATGTCATATTCTCGCTGGTCACAAAAGGTCTATTTTTACTGCTGGGCACCTTTGGATTCGTAGGATTAGCGATCGCAGTTCTCGCAGACACAGGAACTTCACTGATTGTTACTGCAAACGGAATGCGGTTATTTAAAGCTCATAAAACGGACGCAAAATAAACATGACCCATAATCAAAGTCACGGGCACAACCACGGCACCAGCAACTACAATCGCGCTTTCATCGTCAGCGTCGTATTAAATACCGGGTTTGTGGTCATTGAAGCCACCTATGGAATTTTGGCAAACTCTCTCGCTTTACTTGCCGATGCTGGGCACAATCTCAGCGATGTTTTAGGCTTGCTGCTCGCTTGGGGAGCTAGTGTTCTTGTTCGTCGCCGCCCGACTGCTCGCCGCACGTTTGGATTGCGTCGATCGTCGATTTTAGCAGCCCTACTTAATGCGGCTTTTCTCCTCGTTGCTTGCGGTGGCATTGGGTGGGAAGCGATTCAACGGTTTCGCACACCCTCTGATGTTGCTGGCGGAACGGTCATTGTTGTCGCCGCGATCGGGATTGCTGTCAACACTATTAGCGCTTTGATGTTTCTCTCAGGTCGCAAAAACGATCTCAACATTCGTGGGGCTTTTCTTCATTTAGCGGCAGATGCAGCCGTCTCGCTGGGCGTTGTACTGGCTGGGGTGGCGATCGTGGTGACAGGCTGGCAATGGCTCGATCCAGCAGTTAGCCTAGGAGTCACAGCAGTGATTGTTGTGGGCACTTGGCAACTGTTTCGGGAATCGTTCAACTTGGTGTTAGATGCGGTTCCAGAAGGAATCGAACCCCTTGCGGTGCGAACTTATCTCGCTGAACATCCGGGTGTTGCTCAAGTTCACGACTTACACATCTGGGCGATGAGTACCACAGAGGTTGCCTTAACAGTTCATCTTGTCACGCCAGACGAGCATCCTGGCGATGCTTTCTTAGTGCAGATTTGCCAAGAATTACACGATCATTTTGGGATTGAACATGCGACGATTCAGATTGAACTGGGTGACTCCGATTCTGTTTGCGCTCTAGCCTCTGAGAACGTAGTTTAAGGTGAATGATGAAGAGCCAATCTGCTCGTTTTTATGCAGTCTTGTCGATCGGGGTTGCTCTACTCAACATTGTCCTTAAATTCGGTGCTTATCGATTAACAGGTTCGGTTGGATTGCTCTCTGACGCACTGGAATCAGTCGTTAATTTGGCGGCTGCTATTGTGGCAGTGTGGGCACTCACTTTCGCGGCTAAACCTGCGGACGAAACCCACGCCTTCGGACACTCCAAGGCAGAATATTTTTCGAGCGGTGTGGAAGGAGCCTTGATTTTGGTGGCAGCCGTGAGTATTGCAATCTCGGCTTGGGCACGTTTATCTCATCCTCAACCGCTAGAGCAAATCGGACTGGGATTAGGGTTGACCTTAGTCGCGACTGCGATCAATGGAGTGTTGGCTTTCAAAATGCTGCAAGCAGGAAAACGGCTGCGATCGATCACCTTACGGGCAGATGCTCATCACCTTCTGACGGATGTATGGACTTCAGTTGGAGTCTTGTTGGGCGTGATGCTGGTGAATCTAACGGGCTGGTTAGTGCTTGACCCGATCATTGCTTTGATTGTGGCTGCCAACATTGTCTGGGCAGGCTTCAAGCTCCTACGCGAAACGGGAACAGGGCTTCTTGATGCGTCTTTGCCAGAAGATGAACAACATCTAATTACTGAAATCTTTCTACCTTACCAAGCGCAAGGCATTCAGTTCCATGCGCTGAGAACGCGGGTTGCGGGAACTCGTCGATTCATCAACTTTCACATCTTAGTGCCGGGAGAATGGACAGTGCAGAAGGGACATGATCTCTGCGAAGAAATCGAGTTGAGTATCATTCGAGCACTACCAGGATCTTCCGTTTTCACCCACCTGGAGCCAGCAGAAGACCCAGTATCTTGGGACGATCGCGGTTTAGATCGCAGAACAGATCCGTCAAGTTAATCACTAGCATTACGCGATGCAGTTGGGTAGGCAGACTTACTTTTGTTGAATTTGTTGAATGAAGTCGATCGTTTGCTGATAACTCTCGCGATCGCCCTGCTGTTGAAACAGTTGCGCCGCCTTCTGTAAATCAACAAGAGCTATAGCTTTGTTACCTGTTTGAGCATAGAGTAATCCGCGATTGCCATACGCCTCAGCTAAATTTGGATTGAGACTGATGGATTGCGTAAAGTCTTTGATTGCACCCTTCGCATCTCCCGCCGCCGTCCGCGCTTTGCCTCGATTGTAGAAAGCATCGGTGTAGTTGGGTCTGAGCTTAACGGCTTGAGTTAAATCCGCGATCGACCTCGACAAGTTGCCCAACCCAGCCTGAACAACACCGCGATTATTATAAGCTTCCGGGTAATTCGGTTTGAGTTGAATCGCACGATCGAGATCCGCGATCGCGCCTCGCAAATCTCCTTGATCCGAACGAACTTCGCCTCGGTTATAAACCGCTTTTGCATTATTGGGTTCTAAGAGGATGTCTTAAAAGGTAAGTGAGAGAGCTGAAACCCGTATTCTTTCGTCGGGGCACAACATCTGAAATGCTTATTCCACCGTAGGTGAACCGGAGTTCAGTAGACTTCTCAGACATCCTCTAAGTGAACGGCTTGCTCAAAGTCTGATTTTGCCCGACTCAAATCTCCTAAATCGTGACGCGCTAACCCTCTGTAAATGTAAGCGTCAGTATGTTTAGGATTTACCTGGATCGCCTGGTTGTATGCAACGATCGCGCCCTGATAGTCTCCTCGCTTGGCTTTTGCCTGTCCTTGGTTGAGCAGGTCTGTCACCTTTGCCTGAGCCACAACAGCTTGAGAGGCTTGTGCCTGAACTATAGGAGCTACTCCAGATAAAACGATCGTCAATCCCAGAATTGCCATGACCTTAGAAATCGAGTGCATCATTTTTGCTCCTTTCTCTGCTGCTTACCCTAATACTAGCTAAGACGAAAGACACTATTGATTTGTAACAGTGCAATTCGCGAACTAAGTTTGTCTTCTATTGCTTAAAGCTTTTCTTTTTTCAGAATGCCCCCCAGGGGGATATGATTAGAGTCAGCATGAGACAACAGCAAGCAGCCGCATCCTCAAGATATTTTTAAGTAGGTAGCGGTTAATTTGTCTGTAGTAATCCCCTCCGCTACAATCCACTTCAGAAATTGAGCGTTGAAATGAATACTTTCCGGCTATTCGGCAGCCTCAGAAACCCGGTATTCGCACGACTGTATTTAGCTCAAACCACAAGTTTGTTGGGCGATGCTCTGACTTGGGTTGGGTTAGCACTCCTCGCCTTTGAGTTGGCAGGTCAAAACGCTGCGATCGTTCTCTCTGGCGCGTTAACGCTGCGCGTGAGTGCCTTCGTGTTGCTCTCACCATTGGCGGGCGCGATCGCGGATCGGTTCGATCGCAAGCGCATCATGATTGTCACTCATCTGATGCGAATGGTGGTCATTAGCCTCATGCCGTTTGTCACGCAAACTTGGCAGATTTATGCGTTGGTGCTTGCCCTCAATATCTTTAATGCGTTCTTTACGCCAACCTATCAGGCAACCATTCCCCTAGTTACAGGAAAGGCAGAGTATCCACAAGCGATCGCGCTGTCGAGTGCAACCTTTCAGCTACTGGGTGTTCTTGGGCCGGGTCTTGCCGGGAGTGTTGCAGCCTTTGTGGGAGCAAGGCAGGTGTTCTTTCTAGATGCCCTTAGTTTTCTAGTTGCAGCCGTCTTGATCTTCACGCTACCCGGACAGTTACGAGCTGCACCAGAGCAATCCTTAGTGAGAACAACCCGTAGAACTTGGCAAGATATTAAGGAAGGGACGACTCGGCTACTGACTGATCCGCCAATCCGTTATGCACTAGCAATGCAGCTAGTCGCCTCGATCGCAGGAGCACAAATTCTAGTCAACACCGTAGGTTACGTGCAAGGAACGCTCAATCTCGGCAGTCAGCAATACGGCTGGACTATGGGAGCATTCGGAATTGGGGCAACCGTCGCCTCTGTGATTTTTGGAACGTTCGATAGACGATTAGAACGAACAACATTTGTCGCGATCGGTGCCAGCCTGATTAGTGTTGCAATACTGCCCGCAAGTTTCGTCGGTTTTGCACCTTTAATGCTGCTTTGGTTAGTTGCTGGAGCAGGGCAATCTTTAGTGAATCTACCCACGCAGACCTTAATTGCCGATCGCATTCCTACGGCGCTTCAGGGACGAGTTTATGGGGCACATTTCGCTTGGAGTCATCTGTGGTGGGCAGTCTCCTACCCCTTAGCAGGCTGGATCGGAATCACGTTTCCCCATGTTTCATTTTTATATGGAGGTCTAATCAGCCTGCTGGTGCTTTTGATAGTTCGGTTCGCACTCACCCCCCGTCAGCAATTTAGACTGGTTCAAGACGACAGCACTTCTGCTGAAGCGCACGATCATGACCATTGGCATAAAGCTTTGTGGCATAATCACGCTCACTTGCAGGACGAGCATCATCAACATGAACATCAGCCAGGAATCCTGGTCAGTGGCTCTCACACCCATTCTCACTATCATGCGGATTCACACCACCGTCATTTTCACCAACATGACATACACCATGACCATCATCCCTTTTAGAGTTTGATGATCGAAATCAAACTAACTTCTTTCAATCTCTGTTTCACACGATTTGAGAGAATTCCTTTGACTCAATCCTATCCTTCGACCCGTCAATTTTTCAGCAACCTTAACCCACTGAGAGTCACCAGTACGGTCGATCCCTCATGTCCCACTACACCCAGCGGAAGGGTAATTTGACCGACAAAGTTTGCCACTAACAACAGCACAATAAAACTGAGCGCAAACACGATGTTCTGCTTCACAATTCTTTGCGATCGCCGACCCAGACGAATCGCAGTCACCAACCGTTCGAGCCGATCTGCCATCAACACGATGTCTGCGGTTTCGAGTGCCACATCACTTCCAGCAGTTCCCATCGCAATTCCAACGGAGGCTTGAGCTAAAGCAGGGGCATCGTTGATGCCATCTCCGACCATCGCAACGGTTTGATACTGTCGCTGGAGAGATCGAACTACATCGACTTTGTGTTCAGGCAGCAGTTCCGAGTAGACTTGATCGATGCCAACTTCTCTGGCAATACTGCGAGCAGTACGATCGTTGTCTCCAGTCAGCATGACGATTTCTTGAATGCCTAGTTGTTTCAATCGAGCGATCGCTCTTGCGGCTTCGGGTCGGACGGTATCCGCGATCGCAATGATACCTAAAGGTTTTCCAGCATAGGCAACCCACACGACTGTTTTTCCAGTTTCTTCTAACTGCTGTGCTGATGCCATTAAAGCGTCTGACCAACTGCTTACGTATTCCTGAACAAAGGCTGCCTTTCCGACAATCGCCAATTGTTGATCAATTTCTCCGGTAATTCCCCGTCCAGTATGAGCCTGGACATTGGTCGCTTGTCTCCATTCGATTTGCTGTTTTTGAGCGAATTTCACGACGGCTTCCCCGATCGGGTGCTCGGACAGACTTTCTAATGCAGCCGCAACTTCGAGTAATTGCGTTTCAGCCGGAGCAACTGCCATGATTTGCACCACTTGAGGTTTCCCTACAGTTAGCGTTCCGGTTTTGTCGAAGGCGATCGCTCTCACTCGTCCAATCTGTTCCAATTGAGCGCCATTCTTAAACAAAATCCCCTGCCGCGCTCCATTTGCGATTCCAGATAGGAGCGTGGGCATCGTTGCCGCCATCAGCGCACAGGGAGACGCAACCACCAGAAAAATCAGGGCGCGATAAATCGTTGTTTCCCAAGTCCAGCCCCAGAGGAATGGTGGCACGATCATCAGTAGAATTCCTGCAATCACAATGATTTTGGCGTAATTCCGCTCAAATCGTTCGATAAACTGTTGCGAAGGTGGCGTTTCGGTTTGTGCTTGTTCGACTAGACGGATTACACGCTGAATCAAGCTACTTTCAGGCGGTTGATGAATTTTGAGTTTCAGCGCACCGTTGCCGTTAATTGTTCCAGCAAAGACTTCATCCCCGATCGTTTTTTCAATGGGCATCGACTCTCCGGTGATCGGAGCTTGATTGAGGGCGCTAAATCCTTCGATAATCAATCCATCGGTTGGCACCAGTTCACCGGGTTTGACAATGACTTCATCGCCAACTTGGAGAGTTGAGATTGCAACTTCTTCCTCTCGCCCACTCTGCCAAACTCGTGCCGTGTCTGAAGTTAAATTCATCAAACTACGAATACTGCGTTCAGTACGCTGCATCGCATACCCTTCTAATGCTCCACTGATCGAGAAGATCAAGATCAGAATCGCACCATCGACAATGAAAGAATATTCTCGCTGCCACAATCCTAGTCCTGCCGCTCCCAAAGCCGCGACAATCATCAGGAGATCGACATCTAGTTCTTTTTCTTCAAACAGGGTTGTTAAGCCTTCGCGGGCGCTCTCGTAGCCACCAATTACATAAGCCGCAGGTAAAATCAGCAGCGCAAGTCCAAGCCAGCCTGATTGCAGCGTGAGCCAGCCGAAGAGAACTAAAATGCCGCAAAGAATTGCTGCGATCGCGTCAGGATGCTCTTTAAGGAAAGTAGGAAAGCGAGGAATGGTCGGGGAAGACATAAACATAGGTAGAGACAAAATCACTCCTCCACCATAGACATTGACATCAGTGTCAATGTCAACCTTCTCGTTTAAGATCAAGGGATGAAAACGCAGAACTTGACGATTAAAGAACTGACGGAGGCGGTTGGCGGTGGCATTACACCGCGAATGGTACGGCATTACCACACGCTGGGGCTGTTGCCTCAACCGCAACGGTCAGCCAGCAACTATCGCCTCTATAGTCAGCGAGAGGTGCAACATCTGAAGCGGATTGTCGCATTGAAGCAGCAAGGGTTTCAGCTTTCTCATGTTCAGCAGTTACTCAAAAATGACTCAGAAACGGATGTTGAGCAAACGTTGATCACCCAACTGCAACAGCACTATCACACCGTGATCCAACAGTTAGCCCGTCTACGGCAGACCGCCGCAGCGCTAGAGGGTGTACTCGGACGCGATCGTCATTGTCAAACGATTCAGGCAGAAGCTCTTGCCCAATTGAGGCTATTAGAAGTCGAAACCCAAGACGGATTGGGAGACTTGGAAAAACTTTGGCATCGCCTAGATGCAGAAACGACTGCCCATCCAGAAGCCTTTGAAGAATCGTTGCAGCGCCTGTTACCTGATCTGTCTGACCGTTCCGAAATTGAAGTCGATTTGCTGTCTAAGCTTGTGTTGGCGTGTGGGGATGTTAGTCTAGTGCAATTTGTTCGACGGAGCAAGGATGCGATCGCAGTAGCTCGTGATGCGCTCAAATCTGGGTGTCAAATCGTGGGCGATGTTGTGCCCGTCGTTTCTGCCTTAGATCAAACTCGCCTCGCTCATCTCAATTGTCCGATTGAAACTCTGCTTGCTGATTTGCATATTACAGGTGCAGCAGAAGCGGAGCAAGCCTTCTGGGATGATGAACAATGGCAAGACCGTTTACAGCAGCTTCCGGTTGGCTGTGTCTTGGTTATTGGCTATGCGCCTTCAGTTTTAATGTCTGTCTGTGACTTAATCGAACAAGGTCGATTGCACCCCGCACTGGTGATTGCGATGCCGATCGGCTTTAGTCATGCGCCTGCTGCAAAGCGACGGTTAATGCGATCAGGCGTTCCCTACATCACGATCGAGGGAACGTTGGGAGGTGGACTGTTAGCAGCAGTAGCGTTGAATGCGCTAGTGGAGTCTCTGATCGAGAAGCCTGATTGTCACTGTTATTTGTCTTCTTGACAAGACGAAACAAGATCAGAAACTGCTGTTCCAAATCATCTTTCTCATTTCCTTGAGGAGATCGATAATTGGCGGATGGTAAGCGAAATAGATTCTTAACTCAATGAGGCATTTCAATGTCTGAGCAAGATAACGAACTTTATCTTCTGACTCCTCATTCCTCAAATCCAGAATACCCGCTGCTGATCTTTCTGCCCGGAATGGATGAGACGGGGAAAGAGTTGCTTTATCTTGAAACCAAAAGTTTAGAAGCGGGCTTTAATGTCTGTTGTCTGGTCATTCCACCTAACAATTTTATGACGTGGGAGAAACTCGCAGAAAGCACGATCGCGCTTATTCAGACAGAGCTAGAACGAGTGTCGCAAGAGGCAGTTTATCTCTGTGGTGAATCATTAGGAGGTTGTCTTGCTTTGAAATTGATCGATCGCGCTCCGCATTTATTCAGTCGATTGATTTTAGTGAACTCCGCTTCTTCGTTTCACCGAGTCGCTTGGCTCAATCAAAGTTCGCGACTGCTTGCTTGGACACCGCTATTTCTTTATAAGTTTTCTCCGATCGTCATCTTGTGTTTAACGTCTGCGCTAATCCGCATCCCGCTTGCAAGACTGCGGATTCTTTGGAAAGCTGCCCAAGCTGCACCAAAGAAAACGGCTGAATTTCGGCTATCTCAGTTGAGCGAGTTTCAGATCGATGAAACTCAACTTCATCGGTTCACCCAGCCTGTTCTGCTGGTTGCGAGTCAGGCTGATCGGCTGCTGCCATCACTTGCAGAAGCTCACCGCCTTAGCCAGGTTTTTCCTACCGCTCAGGTGGTTATCTTACCGCACAGTGGTCACACCTGCTTGGTTGAGCCAGGTGTTAATCTGTACAAAATCCTACAGGCTAAACACTTTGTCGATTCATCTCACTACTGACATAGAACTAGGTGAGAAGCTAGCCTGAGATTCTCCGTTTGCAATCAGAGAGTTGACGCTTGACAAACCAGATAGTAATGGGCGGGATTAGCAGCCACTGAAATAGTGGCAGCATTCCAGTCTTCAAAAATGGGAGCGTTGGCATCAGAGCAGCATACTTCCAAGCGTTGAGCGCTCCAGTAGCCAGAGCTTCAAAGACAACTGTAATTACAACACCTACTAGGATAAAGCTGCTGATTTGCCAACAACTAGGTTGATGAAACCATTGACGCGATTTTGAGATTACTGCAACCGACCAAAAAGCAGCGATCGAAATTCCAACATCTCCAACGGTCGCAAGCGTACAGTTTCTGGTCATATCAAAGTAGGAAAACTCCACCGGAATCTGATAGAACGGCATTTGCTGAATTTCCCAGAAGAAATTCAACAGAAAAGAGAATAGACCCACATTCAACTCCGGTGAATTTAACCAACGAGATGAGCGAATCACACGTTGATGATTTGTCATAAAACGATTAGCTCAACGCTGTCCAAGTTTTGCCTCCATTTTGAGACTGAAACACGAGATTGTTCTCATTGATTGCATAAATAATCTGGGAATTACTGGGCGAAATTGCTAACTGTAAAATTAGTCCCTGAGTTCCTGCTCCTAATTTCTCCCAAGTTTTACCATTGTCATTACTTTGGTATAAGCCAGGATCAGATTGAAGCACACGATACCCGATCATGGTCGTGTTATTTCCTGAATTCAACAGAGCTAAACCTGCAATAGGTGCATCTTGAGTACTCGTGATCACCGTCCAAGACTCTCCTTGATCGCGGCTCTCATACAAGCCTGCGCGAGTTGTGGCAAACACATGGTCAGCACTGCGCGGATCAACGTTCAGACTAAAGGGAGCCGCTTCTAGCCCTTTCATCTGGGTCTGTACCCACGTTTTGCCACCGTCGATTGAGCGATGTATTCCTGCTGCTCTAGAGGCAGGAAACCCATAAAAGACATTAGCGTTACTGGGTGCGATCGTCAAAGCATGAAAGTCCACTCCCGGCAATGAGATTTGGTTCCAATCTTCCCCTTGGTTGTCGCTGAGTTGAAATCCTAGATTGCCGCCTGTTGGCGGGTGCCCACTAGAGTAGAAACGGTTTTCATTCGTTGGGTCAGCCGTAAAGCCCATATAGTCAGCCCGTTGCTTGCCCATCCAGAACCATTGCCCCGCTTCGGAACGCTGCAACAGCCCATTATGTGTGGCAACGTAGAGAATTTTGGGATTCGTCGGATTGACTGCTAGACCATGAACGTGATTGTCTGCTTGCCAATCTTCTGCGGGTTGCAGGGAAACGGCTGATTTTGTCACGGTCAGTTGAGATTGAGGTGGATTTTGGGTTGGGCTTGCGGAGGTTGGAGAAGTCGATTGTTGGGTAGAACGACCGAAGAGTACGCCCAATCCTCCACCGAGAAACAGTGCGATCGTGATTGGAATCGCGCAACACGCCACCATTACGACCATCATCCACTTCATCGATCGATCTGGGGATTTTGGCTGACTCATTGTCTTAAATTCTCCTCAATGTTGCTTTCAATTAAAATCACTATTTCTGGTAATTGATCCTTGCCTGCATCATGGAACCACAATGACCTTTCACCAAGGGTATGTAACTTGCCGACAGCGCCCCGAAGCCGAGTGCAATACTGAGACCAATCAACCCCACTTTCAGCCTTTGCTGCCACTGATGGGTGTGGGTCTGCTTGGCTTGAATCTGCTGCACCGCTTGGTGAATAAACTCTGGCTGGATATTTGCCTCTGTTCCGATTTGCGTTAGTTCTGACAAAGAATAACGCTGCTGCTGTTGTGCCTGCAACCGAGCAGCCAAAGCAAACACTTCTGGAAACTGTTCTGGAGAGATTTGGGGTTCTAAATCGTTCATCGTAGGACTTTGGTTGGGATTATTTCCCCTTTACGTTAGCGATTTTTCAGTGTTTATGTTCATGTTAGAGTTTCAAGTTAACCTTGGAGTCAAGAACTACGTTGTACTTTGTAACATTCAATTGCATCAATGGGGTTGACGGCGCAGCGATCGCTCTTTCCAGAGCCGAGTTGTGAATTGCGTCACGTCATCAACGATCGAGTGCATGACGGGAATCACAATCAGCGTCAGCAGCGTCGAAATGCTGAGTCCGCCTAAAATGACCGTTGCCATTGGGGAGTACGCATCCATTCCAGTATCTGGAAAAAACGCCAGTCGGATAATCACGACTAAGGTCACAATTACGGTCATCAGAATCGGTTTGAGTCGAATCGGTCCCGCTTCTCGAATTGCCGTATCTCTAGGAATCTGCTGTCTCCGCTTTGTCAGAATTAAGTCAATCAGCAGGATAGCTCCAGCGACATCAATCCCAGAGAGAATGATAATTCCAAGAATTGACACCGTAGAAAAGGTCTGTCCGGCAAGCAGCAACGCCCCGAAGACACCTGCAAGTTCTAATGGAATTGATAACATCATGTTTAATGGCTGGATGAATGAGCCAAACTGCACGACTAGAATCAGATAAATTAACACGAGCGACAATACTAAACCTCTAAGCAACCGACTAAACTCGATCATCATGTCGGTCATGTCGCCCATCGAATCGAGTCCATAACCTGGAGGAAATTCTAGTTCTGCTCCTGCTTGCATTGCGATCGCCATTGATAAATCCATCGAAGCCGGACCGTGTTTGCGATAAAATCCGTTGACATAGACGACGCGGCGACCATTGACGTGTTCAATTAGGTTTGGTCCAGCACGACGATCGAGCTTGACAACCGTATCGAGGGGAACTTGCTTGCCATCGGAAGTTGTGAGGTAAGTTGCGCCTAGATCTTGGGCATTGCCTCGATCTTGCTGATTGTAGCGAACCAGGATTGAGTTGAGACGGCGATTAGGGCGATTGTAATACTGTTGAGTGAAGCCGCCTTGTAGAGCATAGCGCGCCTGTTCTGTGACCTCGGCAACAGTCAAGCCTAGTTCCATTGCTCGACGACGATCAACCGTGAGTTGATATTCCGGTTGAGTTAGCGTAGAGCTAGTATGCGCCATTTTGAGTCCCGGCGTTGCTTCCGCAATTTTCAGCACCTGATCGGAGAGACGATGCAAAAGGTCTAAATCATCTCCATAAATCGCTAACTGAACGGGAGCCGCAGAAGTTGCCATCACATCGACCCCCATCGGCTGCATCGCAATTCGACGAAGATTGGGAATTGTGCGGCGGGCTTCGGCTTCTACGGCATCAATCACTTGCCAAATATCACGAGTGCGCTCTCCCCGATCTTTGAGCGTCACAATCAGGGAGGCACTATTCACACCGCCCATGCTGTACCCACTGAAATAAGTGCTATTGTTCGTGAGTTCAAATCCGACTTCTGACGAGATTTTTTCGACTTCCGATTGTTTCGCCAGAAGTTGCTCAAACTGCTCAGAGATTTGGTCTGTTTTAGCAAACGAGGTTCCAGGCTGGGTCTCGATCGTTGCCATAAATTGCCCAGAATCCGCAAGTGGCATCATTTCCTGACCCACGAAGGGATATAGACTGGCTCCTAGATAGATGAATGCGATCGCGACTCCCAGCACGATAAAACGATTCTTCAGAGCAAAATCTAGTAGCCACGCATACCCTTGCTCTAACTGACTAAATCCCTTACGAACCGGAGACAGTATACGTTTTAAGAGCGTTTTGTGATGATTAGGTTTTAAGAAATAAGCTGCCATTAATGGTGTCAGCGTTAATGAAATAATTAATGAAGCTAACAATGCATAAATGATTGGATAGACGATACCCACAAACATCAGTCCGGTGAGTCCTCCAGCGAAGGTCATTGGCGCTAATGCAGCGATCATGACGAGGGTAGCGGCGGCGATCGCGAGAAAAACTTCTTGTGTTCCTTCGATCGCGGCTTGTTTTGGGGATTTGCCTTCGACGAGTTTGCGTTCCACAGATTCAACTACCACGATCGAATCATCGACCAATCGCCCGATCGCCAATAACACACCAATCAGGGTTGAAGAATTTAATGACATGCCCATCGGCACAAAAGGCACGATCGACATTGCTAACGCGGTGGGAATTGAAACGAGAACGATCATCGTTGCTCGCACATCTTCCAGAAAGATGAGAATTACGAGTCCTGCTAACGCGACACTTGCGAGTAACTCAGCGATCGTATTCGTGCGAATGGTTTCAACCAAGTGAGAATTATCATAAGCCTCCTGAAACTCAATGCCAGGATATTGCGTTTGCATCCGCTTCAGTTCTGCTCTTAGCGCTTCGATTACTTTCGGAGAACTCGCATCTGACTTTTGAATAACATTAATGCCGAGAGCAGCTTTGCCGTTGTAGCGGTAACTGCTGCGCCGTTCTTCATTGGTGTCTTGAACAGTCGCCACATCTCGGACATAAACAATGCGATCGCCCTGGCTAAGAACCGGATAATCCAGTACGGTTTGACCATTCAAGGCTCGTTCATCGCTGCGAACCAGGATTTCTTGATCGCCCTTAGTCAGCACTCCTGCGCCTTTTGACAAGTTGTTACGATCGATCGCGTCCCGGACTTGCAAAATAGACAGTCCATAAGCGGCTAGTTTCTCACGCTCAATAATCACTTGTAGTTGTTGGCGGTAGCCTCCAAAAATGGAAACAGCTTGTACGTCTGAAACTTGTTTGAGGCGATCCACTAGTGTATTGTCGGCAAAATCTCGGAGTGCGATCGCATCCCAGCCTTCTCCGCGCAATGCTAAGGTCAACACTGGACGATTGAGCGGATCGATCGGCAACACCCAATACGATCGCGTGTTAAATCCATCTAACGGAATATCGCCTTCTGCCGACTTCATCACGCCTTGAACTGCTTGAAGCGATCGCTGCATCTCTTGCCCCCAAGCAAACTGAATCGTCACGAGAGACATATCTTGCTGAGAGCTAGAACGAACGTAGCGCACACCATCGAGAACTGTCATGCGTTGCTCGATCGGCTTACTGAGATAGGTCTCCACTTCTTGGGGAGAAGAACCCGTCGCCATCGTCACCACAGATATTAATGGACTTTGAATGTAGGGCATCATCCGCACAGGTAGCTGCAACAACGCCAACAATGCCAACGCAATCACGCCTACATAAAGCGCTAATAAAACCACTGGGTTTTGAATCGACCAGCGAGGAATTGCACCAATTTTCATACTCAATCCTGTGTTTAGCGATTATTCACGGTGAACGTGCTGCTGCCTTGGTGCGACTTATCTTTTACTTTGGCTGACACTTCCCAATCTCCTCGCATTCCTAAATAAGTTTTGACCTGGAATTGACCGGGTTGAGCCGCAGGTTGAATTTCAGCATCGGCTTTCATCGGAGCCATATTCTTCATCTGCATCGCTACATTAACCTCTAACCCTTCGACGGGCATGGGTTTGCCAGTCTTCGCGTCCCGCACTTCCAAGGTCAGTTGGTTATCGCCCATTGCCGCTTTGTCTTTGGGACTGATTAACTGAATCTGCGCGTCGCCTTTATCTGTACTGAGTGATGCTACAGGTTGTCCTGACTGATCCACGGCAACAACTTTGGCATTGTCGATCAGGCGTTGTTGACCAGAGGTAATTACTCGATCGCCGGGTTGCAGTCCACTTGTAATCTCAACGCGCTCGCCGCTCGTAAGTCCCACAGCAACTTCTTTTCGTTGCGCTTGTTGCCCGACCATTACCCAAACTGTAGATTTACCTGCTGATTCACTGACGGCAGATTGGGGAACTGATAGCGCATTGAGCTTCCGATTGGTGATAACTTGCATCTCGACGGATTGCCCTGCCACAATTCGCTTTGATGGATTATCGACGACGGCTTCAACTGTAACGGTGCGAGTTTCTTCGCCTGCTTTGGGAAAGATACTTGTCACTTGTCCGCGAATTTCTTGAGCAGCATTGCCGACGAGCCGTGCCACGAT
Source organism: Leptolyngbyales cyanobacterium (assembly GCA_038231055.1). Lineage (GTDB taxonomy): Bacteria > Cyanobacteriota > Cyanobacteriia > Leptolyngbyales > Leptolyngbyaceae > Phormidesmis_A. Next base: position 26,319 of record JBBRMC010000002.1, on the reverse strand, counting down.
CGGAGAACCGATGCGAATCGTAGCAAGGCTTTGCTGGGGAACATTCACCTGAAGACGGACTTTGCTGTAATCTCCAACCTTGAGAATCCCCATTCCAGGCTGCACTACCACGCCGGGATCAACCAGTCGTTCCTGAATCGTGCCTGTAATCGGTGACGCAATAATTTTATAGTCGTTAATCACCTTTAGTTTTTGAACTTTTACCTTAGCTTGAGCAACCCCGGCTCTGGCTCGCGCAATCTGGGCTTGCAGTCGATCGACTTTTACTTTTGCGGCTCTGAGTGAAGCTTGAGCCGCATTCAGTTCACTTTTTTGTTTATCAAATTCATTTTGAGCGATCGCGCCAGAATTGAGCAACACCTTCTGAGTGCGATCCAATCGGGTTGCCAAATACGTTCCTTCTGCGGTTAATCGTTCGATTTCTTGGCGTTGTTCATCCTGTTCTCGAATCGCGGCTTGCTCCTCAGATTTTGCGGCTTCGACTTCTGCGATCGCGCTATCCACTTCCGATGAAAGCTCGGCTGCACTGAGTCGTGCTAACACTTGTCCCGCTTGCACGACATCACCGGGATAAGCAGAGTACTCCGTCAATTGTCCAGTGACACGCGGATAGACTGTAACTTCTTGGTAAGGACGCACTGTTCCGGTATATCGAACACTTGCCTCTAAAGGTCTGGGCTGGACTGTTTCGATCGTCACTGGAGTCGAATTTGCAGAACCATCGACCCGCATCATGTCATCCATCGACATGCCTTCCATGCCCTCCATTCCCGCCATTGAAGAAGCAGGTTTCAGCACGTTGGTTGCAACCGAAATTCCGCCCATCAGAACTGCGAACACTCCGATCGTGAGCGCTGTTTTAGCAGAAAAAATTGAGGTGCGCTGTGTGGTCTCTGCATTCTCAATCTGAGTCCGACGACGGAACACTAATCCAAGGGCGATCGCTCCAACTCCAAAAAGAATCAACCCACTACCAAAGAAGATTTTTGGAGCGATAACTTGATTTCCCGAAGACATCTGAGTCTGGATTGCTTTGGTATCAGCCAGAATTACGCTGTGAGAATCTGTGAGAAGAGCAGTTTTGATCGAAGATCGATCGTGCATCACAACTCTCCTAACCTCGTTTCAGTCGGCAGCCTTTGAGCAACTTCTTCAATCAAGCTACAAAGCTGCTTGCTCGAAGGATCATCGAGCGGACGACTGACCCATTCGGCTTGATAGAGTTCTAGCTCTTGTTTCAACGTCGTCATCGACTGAATTTGCGCTTCTAGATACGCAATTTTTTGACCTAAGAAATCTCGTACCATTGGGCAAGCAGGGCTACCCTGGCGACGAACACCTAGCAATTGCTGAATTTCTGAAAGCGAAAACTGGAGCGATTGCGCTTTTTTGATGAACATCAGTTGTTGGATGGCATCGCGATCGTAATGGCGATATCCAGACTTGCTGCGTTGAGCGCATTCCAGTAGCCCTAAACTTTCGTAATAGCGAATTGTCGCTACCGCCACCCCAGCTTGCTCTGCCAACTCACCAATCTTAATGAGTTTTTCGGGAGAAGATGAAGTTTGGTGTTCCACCACAGCATCCATATCGTTTGACCCGTTCATTGTTTTGCAAACCAACCATAAAGCCTCAAGTCAACTTGAGAGTCAAGCAAATCATGGAATCGCTTTACATTTCGTTGGAACGACTCCACCTGATTTAACCGATGGATCAGCTCCAACCCTTTCGCCAGTGGCAGATTCTAAGCCCTCAATCGGCTATTTAACCGGGAGATTAAACACCGCGCTAGCAGGAACTTGAGCATCTTTGAGATCGACCTTCATCTGCCAATTTCCACCAAACGGCAAACTTGTCTCTACTTCAAATGCACCGGGAGCGGCGGCAGGTTTTACTTGGGTTTTGGCTGATCCTTCACCCATACCTTTCATGCCCATTGCATCCATTTCTTTTTCAGACATCAGCAGAGCAACTTGAATCTCTTTAGCCATGATCGGTTGACCCTTCGCATCTTTCACCATCAACGTCAGAGTATTCTTCCCCTGCTTAAGAGAAGCGGCATCCAGCATCATGCGGGCTTCTCCAGTTTGCGTTGTTGGGGCAATCATCTGAACATTGCTGGACTGATCAGTTTTCGTCATCGCATCTGGGGAAGCAGCAACTGGACTGTTGCTAGCGCTTGGCTGTCCACTACTGCAAGCAGCTAACAGCAAAAGTCCAGCGCCACTAAAAAAGATGAGAATTTGCTTGGAAAGTTTCATCGGTACTCCTCAGTCCTGAGTTGGGTCTATCGTGCAAAATGTTTGTGTATGATAAACCCTCAAGTTGACTTGAGAGTCAAGATCATCGCAGACCGAGGAGAACCCATGCGGACTGTACAAGTTTTCGGCTATTGACGGGCTTGGGCGTTGTTTTGAGGCATTTTTTGAGCGGCATCTAGCTACTGTCTAATTTGACCTCCCGACGTTCCTAAAATAGGAACAGAACGGTTTGACGATGGATTTGCGGTCTGAGGAGTAAGTTGTCCATTAGAATTCACAACTGGAGTCAGATCGAGAACGCCGATGTTGTGTTTCTGAGAAAATTCGAGTCGTTGTCTCGCCATTCCTCCTGAAGTAGGTAATCCAGGGATGGATTCATCGTAGCGAGTTGAATTTGCGTTAGTAGGGTTTGCAGACGAGATCGGGCTAAATGCTGCGATCGACAACGTGAATAGAGTTCCAAAAATCAGTGTTTTCACATCAAATCTCCTTGATTTTCAGTAGCCTGTGTTACTAAATTGGCTACAAATCAACTCTAATTCCTCAAGTAAGCTTGAGAGTCAAGGGAGTTTTGAAAGAATTTTGTGAACTTATCGAATCAACGATCGCACGATCGCCCAAAGTCCTACACCGACATATCCTAGACCGACTAAATGATGAACCGGAAACTTCCAGCGAACGAGCCTTTCAGCAAAGCCAACTGCGATCGCAATCCCCATACTGACCCAATTCATGGCATCAAAGATCAACAAAACCAGCATTAATCCCCAACAAGAACCAATACAACCGTTACCGTGCCGTATGCCTTTCACAAATGCGGATTGAGCCTTAATCTTTACATTAGAAGAAACGAGGCAAGACGCTTGGGAATGGGTTAGGAAAGCCTGTTTCAGTGAGGTGAATTGGTAAAGACCTGCCACAAGCAGCGTTAAAACAATTATAAGAGGCTGCAAACGTTCAAGTTGATTATTCTGTTGCCCAAAAAATATAGCGGCATCAATGACAGCACCAAATAGCATCCAAGGCAGCAAATAGCCCATGATGAATAGGGCTGAAAATACAACCGCGATTGCAGGGTTTGATTGCGATCGCACAAATCGATAAAACTTTAAAATTCCGGGAGTTGCTAAAGGAAGCATCATCGCGATTGTCATGAAGAACCACATGACTAAAAACGCAATCAATGGATCTGCACTGCTATCCATTGATTGGGATGATGCGTCCATATTCATCGGTGGCATGAGGCTAGGTAATCATCTACTATTTGAGCTTCTTCAGTTCCCTTCAGTTTATCCTTGCTCAATGATTGGACAAATTACCGCCGTAAAATTCTCGGACAGAATATCTCCTTCTGCCAAGAGTCTCTTTAACTCTTGCTTGAGAATTTGCAGTTGCTGAATCTGTCGATCGATATCCACCAGTTTGTCTCTCAGCTTTTCTTGAACCTGATCACACGGCAAATCACCTCGATCGTGGATGTCTAAGAACTCTCGGATTTCAGACAAGCTCATGCCTAAGTTCTGGGCACGCTTGATGAAGTTTAAGCGGACAAACACATCGGGACTGAACAATCGATATCCGCCCTCGGTTCTGCCTGTTGTCTTGAGTAATCCTAGTTCCTCGTAGTAGCGAACGGTTTTGATCGGGATGCCGCTTTCTTTGGCAACAGAACCAATCAATCTCGGTTGATCTTGAACGAACATGATTAACTCCTTTGTGAAACAAGATTTTGAGCCGTCGCTGCTGAACGGGCTGTTCCCTGCACTTCAATCACGCCGCGAAACATATTCATACCACAGCTAAATGGATACTCTCCGGGTTGGGTTGGCGTGAACTCGATCGCGGTAATTTGATTGAGGGGCAGGTCTTTTGCAATGTGAAAGTCAGGAATTCGCACGGCTTCGAGACAGCTACTCGGATCACGGCGATCGAAGCTCAATCGCACAGGTTGCCCAGCCTGGACAACCACCCGGCTCGGTTCATAACCGCCATCAACCGTAATCGTGGCTTCCTGAATGCCCTGATTAGTATCCGCTTTGCGCGACTTGGATTTACTAAACAAAAACCACCAGAGTTCTAAGCCAATTAATCCGATTCCGCCTGCTGTCACCGCGCTTTTAAGCCAAAGCGGTTGCTCGATGCGTTGAAACTGGGTAGTTTGCTCGGTTCCAGAGGGTTGCATTTCGTCGTGTGGCATTTGGGCAACTGATGCGCTAGAAATGCCTAGCATCAATCCGAAACCCGCCATTCCGACAATCCAGTATTTCTGCATCATAGTTTCTCCTTAGATGGCTTTGGGTTTAAAGTTTCGCAGTCGCAGCGCATTCGTGAGAACGGACACTGAGCTAAACGCCATCGCACCACCCGCAATGATTGGATTCAGCAACCAACCAAAGACTGGAAAGAGAATGCCTGCGGCGATCGGAATGCCCAACGTGTTGTAAATAAACGCAAAAAAGAGATTTTGACGAATATTGTTCATGGTGGCGCGGCTGAGTTGAATCGCTGTGACAATACTTTGAAGATCGCCAGAGATGAGTGTGATATCACTCGCCGCGATCGCCACATCAGTTCCAGTTCCGATCGCAATGCCCACATCCGCTTGAGCTAAGGCAGGCGCATCATTAATCCCGTCTCCAACCATCGCCACGATCTTTGATTTAGTGTGTTTTCGAGATTTTGTCCGAGTTGTTGACTGTTTGCCCAGCTTGCCGCTCTGGATCGATTCAATCACGGCTGCTTTTTGATCGGGTCGAACTTCGGCGATCACAGTTTGAATGCCGACTTCACGCGCGATCGCATCTGCCGTTTGCTGGTTATCTCCGGTCAACATCATCACTTCGAGTCCTAAACGCTGTAGTGCGCGAACTGCTTGAATCGATGACGGCTTGAGTGCGTCAGAAATTGCCATTAATCCTTGAAGTTGGCGATCGACTGCAATAAGTATCACTGTTTTTCCCAATGCTTCAAGTCGGGCTTTCTCAGCTTGAACCGAGGCTGTATCGATGTCCAGTTCGCTCAGCCAGCGTTGCGTTCCGATCTGAACAAGTTGATTAGAAACCGTTCCCTCAACACCGCTTCCGGCAATGGCTTCAAAGTTCTGTACATTGTCTAAAGTGACTTCCTGGGATTGGGCGTATCGCACCACAGCTTCGGCTAATGGATGCTCAGAATTGCGCTCGATCGACGCGACTAACTTCAATAGCTTTAGTTCATTTGCAGAGCCAACAGTGCTGATAAAATCGGTGACGGTTGGTTTTCCTTGAGTCAAGGTTCCGGTTTTGTCGAGAACGATCGTTTCAATCTGGTGCGCGAGTTCTAAGCTTTCTGCCCCTTTGATCAGAATGCCATTTTCTGCACCTTTGCCCGTTCCTACCATGACAGAGGTTGGGGTTGCGAGTCCTAACGCACACGGACACGCGATGATTAACACGCCAACGGTTGTCACTAACGCCAACGTCACATTGCCCATGAGGTTGAACCAAATCAGGAAGGTTACGATCGCAATCGCAATTACCACAGGCACAAACCATCCGGTCACTTGATCGGCTAATCGCTGAATCGGGGCTTTTGAACCTTGCGCTTGCTGCACGAGTTGAACAATCTGCGCCAGAACAGTATCTTTGCCCACGCGAGTCGCTCTAAATCGAAAGCTTCCGGTCTTGTTAATGGTTGCGCCAATAACTTCATCGCCAGGCTGCTTTTTGGTCGGCATACTCTCGCCCGTGACCATCGATTCATCGATCGTAGAAGACCCTTCCACCACTTCACCATCGACCGGAATTTTTTCACCCGGACGCACGATCACCACATCGCCAATTTGCACCGCTTGAATGGGAATTTCCAGTTCTTGTCCGTTCCGAACGATTCGCGCATCACGAGCTTGTAAGCCAATGAGTTTCCGAATTGCGTCCGAAGTCTGTCCTCTTGCTCTCGTTTCCAGCAACCGACCCAGCAGAATCAGCGTGATAATCACATTTGCCGCTTCATAGTAGACATCGGCATTGAGTCCTTGAGTAATGAAAAAGCCAGGAATGACCGTCGCCACGATCGAATACAGATAAGCCGATCCCGTACCCAACGCAACCAACGTATCCATCGTTGCAGTATGGCGCTTCAAAGCTTTCCAGGCGTTGACAAAGAACTCTCGACCCGCCCAAAATAATACAGGAGTTGAGAGCGCGAGTTGTAACCAGGAATTGTGAAGCCACGCTGGAATCAATGGAACGGGTAATCCCAGCATCATCGGGAGCGAACCCACCACTAAGACAACACTGATCAGACCTGCAACCATTATTTTTTGTCGCAACTGACGAAATTCTCGCAGTCGGGCTGTTTTCTCTGTGTCAGTTTCGTCGGTGATGAATTCTTGGTCTTGTAGAGAGTAGGAACCGTATCCAGCATCGACGATCGCCTGTTGAATCTGCTCTAAATTCGTCTGCTTGGGGTCATACTGAATGTTTGCTTGTTCGGCTCCAAAGTTGACGCTGACCTCGGCCACACCCGAAACCGATCGCATCGCATCTTCAACGCTACGGGCACACGATGCACAACTCATGCCCTGCAACTTCAATGTATTGGTTTCCATCGTTTTAAGGAAAAATGAAGGGCAGAAAAATCAGGCAACAGTATAGCCTGCGGTAGTAATAGCTTCTTTCACCACTGCTTCCGCGGCCTGCGTTTCAATACTGACTACTTTCGTTTTGAGATCAGCGTTGACTTTAGCACTGGGATCGATGGCTGCGATCGCGTGGGTAATGGTGTTGCTGCAAGCCGAGCAAGCCATGTTAGGGATGGTCAACCGTAACGTCATAAGACTAAATTTCCTTAAACTAAGAGATGAACTACGTTTATCTTGAACGCTCTAGTCGGCTGGAGAGTCAAGGGGTAATCTAGAAAGGTTTTAGCTGTCTTATTTTTCAATCAAATCAGAAAGACAAAGACTCCGCCTTTCATTGAGAAGCGGAGCCTTCAATCACTCTTCAGTTAGAGCTAAAGGTCGATAGATTGAAACAACTTACCGAGTACTTGCCTGCAATTGAAGCTGCTTCATCTGGGCGATCTCTTCGTTCTGACTCCGAACAATGTTTCGAGCCAACGTGCGGATTTCAGGGTGTCTAGCACTATCTACGACCATACCTGCCATCATGGTTGCCATTTGATGGTGACGAGTCATTTGCTGCAAAAACTCTTGGTCAAAATTAGGTGCGCTTCTGAGGGCTTGCATCATCTCTTGACTCATCATCTGTTGTTGCTGCATTGACATCATCATCGGCTGACCCATGCCGCTCATACTCATTTGCATTCCCTTCATTGGAGGCTCAGTCCCATACCACTGTTTGTAGTAGGTTTGCATCTCGCTAATTTCGCGGGTTTGTTCCTGAATGATCTTCTGAGCCAGCTTTTTCACTTCTGGGCTTTTGGCTCGACTTAGCGCCATTTGAGCCATCTCACTTGCACTTTGGTGATGAGGAATCATCATTTCGATAAATGGTTTATCGACCTCAGTACTTCGGCTCATCGAACGAGATGCTGGAGTCGGATTGCGAGGCGTTTGGGTTTGAATTAAGTCTTTAGCAGTTGCAAAGTCGCTCACTGTGATGACTGAGACTGCGCTGCCTACAAGTAGGGCGACAAGACTAAAGGCGAATGTTTTTCTCATAGATTGAGGTGCTCTTTTAAGTGTGAATTGTGTGGATATCAATTACTTATGACATTGCCGCAGCCATTTGACGGCAAGACTCAGCGCAGCGACGGCAAGACTCAGCGCACTGCTTGCAGTGGTCATGGTCATGTTTTGCACATTCAGCCGCACAGCGATCGCAAGCTTCAGCACAAATACCACACAGTTGAGCGTGCAGATCAGAATTGCGAGCCATAAAACGAGCGCAAATATCGCAGGTATCTGCACAATCGCGGCAGGTCTTGATACATTGAGCCATCATCTGCACCATATCGCTATCGAGACAAGCGGTGGCGCAGGTTTCACACTCACGCAAACAGTCGAGACACGCTTCGATGCAAGCGTCGAGTTGAGATTGATGAGATTGAGTAGCGGTCATAACTGATCTTCTAAAATGAATAACAAAAGAACCATTACTCAGTTCTTGATTTTTACGGTAGAAAGTTACTTCTACGATCGCCTCTAGCCACTGAGGTATAAAGCGCTGAAAGCAGCTTGATGCTATTGATAGAGAAGCATTTCATCTTAATTTCATTTTTATATGCTGCTTGAAAAAATGGAGTCTCGAAATAACGCGGCGAAGAAAATACTCTTGACTCAACACGCTCATTTCATCCTAATTTCATTTTCATGTATGAACATATATAGTTAGCAACCTTCAGATTTTTGGAAGTCCTTGGTTAGCAACAAGGCTTCTAAAGTACTCCTCACTAAATCTGATTTCCACTTGAGCAAGGTAGAGATGCGTTCCAAATTGGTTTTATGGATAGTTTTGTTTGCAGCCACGATCGCATTTGTGTTTCTCACACCTAGGCTGGGAGTAGGTCAAAGCTTACCCAACCTTTTAAACACTCATCACTTCATTGCTCAATCTCAATCTCCGATGGACTCTAATATGCCAGGAATGGAGATGCCGGGAATGACACGATCGAGCGCACCTCAACCTAAAGGTTCTACGCTGATTGATTATGTTTTGCTGGTTTGGTTTAGTTTTACTGCGATCGCAGTCATCTATGTGGCTTGGGATGCCCTCATGCACAACCCTGAACTGACCGTGATGAAGTGGGGATGGATATTAGTCACACTTTATACCGGAGTGGTTGGGGCAGCCCTTTACATTTTGTCTTGTCAAGAACCAGACCCTAGAGAACACGAGAACTTTGTTAAACCCCTGTGGAAGCAAACGTTGGGGTCAACCATTCACTGCATGGCGGGAGACGCAACGGGCATTATCGTCGCGGCGGCAATCGCAGCAGCTTTGGGGCTGCCGATGTGGCTTGACGTAATTTCTGAGTATGTGTTCGGCTTTGCCTTTGGGCTATTTATGTTTCAAGCCTTGTTCGTGAAGGATATGCTCGGTGGTTCGTACCTTGAAGCTGTTCGGCGGTCTTTCACTCCTGAATGGCTCTCAATGAATGCGGTTATGGGAGGCATGATCCCGGTGATGGTGATTCTGATGAGTCGCGATATGACAGCGATGGAAGCGACATCCCTTCGCTTTTGGGGTGTCATGTCACTGGCAACATTGGTCGGTCTTGTGGTCGCTTTTCCGGTCAATATGTGGCTGGTCGCTGTGGGACTAAAGCATGGCATGGGAACAGTTTGGGCATTGGGTAAAGGGGGGCACACTCTCACCGCCGAATTACAACGGATTGCCGAGATTTCTGGCGAACTTCATACATTCAACGTTTCTACATACAAAGCTGCTCATCAAGCATCTGAGCCAGATAGGTCTGGCATGGAAGGAAAATAAATGAAAGCTCACTCAAATCAATCGTCCGAAAATTCGTCTGCGGGAATGAGCATGAAGCCGAAAGCGACGCGATCGCAGATTTTCGCCGTCACGCTTTTGACCCTGTTAGCCCTCACGATCGGAGTTCTGATTGCGGCTCTCTACGGTGACCTCACCATGAGTACCAAAAATATGACTCCGACTGCAATGCCAGGAATGAACAAGGGCAATGAGTCGATGCCCGGAATGAACATGAATGGAACAAACGCTCCTGCTCCAATTTCATCGCTGCCCTCTTCACCAATGAGTAGTGTTTCTCAGATGAACGGGTTCGTCATGCCACCGGGTATGATCATGACCGCCGATATGAGCCTGGCTGCGATGGAAGACATGGCAGCAGTCGATTTAACAAAGATTGCCTACACTGCTCCTGCCGATGCACGAGGGGATCAAGTTCTAGAACCCAGGCTAGAGAATGGAGTCAAGGTCTTTAATCTGGATGTCTCCCTAATTAAGTGGAACATTCTACCGGGAACACAAGTTGCTGCCTACGCCTTTAATCGTCAAGTTCCTGGGCCTCGAATTCGGGTGACTGAAGGCGATCGCATTCGGATGATCGTCAAGAACAATCTGCCAGAAGCAACCACTGTTCACTGGCATGGCATGATTGTGCCGAATAATATGGACGGCCCGGCGGATGTAACTCAGAAACCGATCGCGCCGGGTGAAAGCTACACCTACGAGTTTACCGTCAAGCAATCAGGGACTTATTTCTATCACTCGCACAAAGATGTCGATCGCCAACAAACATTAGGAATGTATGGGGCATTAGTTGTTGAACCGAAAAACAAAGCCAATACTCCCGCCTTCGACCAGGATGTTGCTATTCAACTTCAAGAGTGGACGGTTAAGCAGGGCTACACCTTCCCATCAATGCCAATGGAAGGGCTACTGCCAAACTTCTTCACCATTAATGGCAAAGCTTACCCTTCTACTGAAACCGTTAATGCTAAAGTCGGCGAGAAGATTCGCTTCCGTTTTATCGGTTCAAACAATGCCTTTATTCACCCGATGCACATCCACGGGGGGCCCTTCAAGATTGTGGCAATCGATGGGAATCCTGTTCCTGTCACTGCTCAAATCGAGAAAGACACAATCAATGTCGCTCCCGGTGAACGGTATGACGTGATTTGGACGGCACGGGCGAAAGGAAAGTGGTTACTGCATTGTCACATCGCTCACCATGCAACGAATGACAACGTTGAGACGCAAGGTGCAGGAGGATTGACAATGTTGATTAATGTCACCTAGACCGATTCCTATTCAACTACCAGAAAAGCTTGCCTTATCTGAATTCAAAATAGGCAACCCTTTCTAGTTGGTGGTTGGAGGAATTTGTTAGGCAATTCCTGCTACACTTGCCACCTTTTTATACTCCGCAGAAGCTTGGCGGCAAGCTTGGGCACACTTTTGACAGTGAGGATTGTCTGGATATTTCTCACACTCAGTTGCACAAGCATCACAAATTTCAATGCAAGCGCGAACGACATGAGGAATGAAGCGAGAGCCACGACTCATATAGGATGCCGAAGCCCAGCAAATCTGAGCGCAATCAGTGCAGACTCGCGCACAGTCCGGCATCGAGCCTAAACAGGCATCTGCACAATGTTCGCACTCGTAGGCACAATGAATTGCAGCATCCAGAATCGATTGATAGTCTTGGTGGGGCATATTAATCTGTCTCCTCTCTAATTTTTACGTTTGATATCCGGTCTTCAATCTCGGCTTCAATCTAGAAGAACTGAGACACGATCGCGTATCTCTATCGATAGGTAAACAATTTCTAACTTTCTACAGACATCTATTTCATGTCTGTTTCATTTTTCCATTGTTTCGTTCATAACGCTTGCGTTAAAGCTAGTTTTTGCTTGCCCTTAGATACTCTAATTTCGTTCTATCGGCATAGCGCAATTTCATTTTAGTTTCATATTGATATTGGAAACTGATGTAAGTAGCGATCGTTTCCTTCGTAATGGGTTAACTTAAATACTATGAATTTTGACTATGACTTAGTTGTGATTGGTGCAGGTCCAGGCGGTCTAGCTGCGTCGGAGCGAGCGGCTAGCTATGGCGCTAAAGTTGCGATCGTCGAACGCGATCAAGTTGGTGGAACTTGTGTCGTTCACGGCTGTATTCCTGAAAAACTAATGACTTACGCCGCCAGCTTTTTGCAGTTTTTCCAAAACGCCGACGAGTATGGATGGGGTAGTGTCTCGTGTCAGTTCAATTGGTCTCAGTTTATGAAAGCCAAAGAGCAACACATTGAGCATCTTAGTCAAGTTCACATCAAGAATTTGCAAGAAGCAAAAGCGGAACTGATGTATGGACAAGCTCGGTTTTTGGATGCTCATACTTTAGAAATTGGAGGTCAGCGAGTTACAGCAGACAAAATCCTCATTGCGGTGGGTGGAAGAGCGGTTAAGCCAAATCTTCCTGGAATTGAGCACGCGATCACGACTCGCGAATTGTTAGAACTCAGCGATCGACCCGATCATCTCGTGATCGTGGGTAACAATCACATTGCCGTGAAAGCGGCGGGCATCATGAATGCTCTGATTTCCAAAGTAACGCTGATTACGCCAGAAGCGCAGATTCTTCCAGGTTACGATGATGATTTGCGATCGACCATTCAAACCCAACTCTCACAACTGGGTGTTCAAATTCTTTGTCGATCGCAAGTGCAAAAGCTTGAGCGTGAACAGTCGTGTATCAAGATCGTTGTCTCTAGCGATGCTGTAAATGAAATTTCTGCGACGACTGTTGTCTGGATCGAGAATCGCACGCCTAATTTGGATGGACTCAATTTAGAGCAGATCAATGTTGGCGTTGATCAAGGCGCAATTGCCGTTGATGAATACAGTCGCACATCGCAGCCCAATATTTTCGCCGTTGGGGATTGCACCCTTCGTCCGCATTGGACTCCAGTTGCGATCGCGTCAGGGCGGGCATTCGCCGACACTGAATTTGGCGATCAGCCTTACGCCGTAGGCTACGAGAATATTCCCGCCGCTGTTTCAGCAAAACCCGAAGCTGCCACGATCGGACTCACCGAGACGCAAGCCCGCGAGAAATTTGGAACGGCGGTTCGATGCTACCGCAAAACGTTTCAACCGTTATTTAATCTCATCGGAGAGTCGAAGCAGGAAGCATTCCTCAAATTTGTAGTGGAAGAGCAATCTGAGCGAATTTTAGGCGTTCACATGGTCGGTGAATATGCGAGTGAGATTATCCAAATGATTGCGCCAGCGATCAAAGCAGGTGTAGCCAAAAAACATTTTGATCAAGCGATCGGAGTTCATCCTTCATTAGGAGAAGAGTTTTTCACAATGCGTTAAAGCAAGCTATGGAAAATTGATCAAGAGCGTGAGTAACGCTCATAACACAATCGTCATTTGGGCTTAAATGGAAGCTGTTTAGCTTGTGATTTTACATTCCTAACTCTTGCTTCAGTTGAGCGACCCAAGCTTTGATCCGATCGTCCGTCAAGTCTGACTGATTATCTTCATCGAGGGCAAGTCCAACAAACTTTCCGTCGTGTACTGCCTTTGACGCGGTGAAGTCATACCCTTCAGTTGACCAGTAGCCAACCGTCTCACCCCCTTGCTCGGAGATCTTTTCTTCTAAAATCCCGATTGCATCTTGAAATGAATCTGCATATCCGACCTGATCACCCTCGCCAAAATAAGCAACTTTTTTACCACTAAAGTCAATCTCATTCAACTGATCGAAAAAGTTATCCCAATCATCTTGGAGTTGACCCACATTCCAAGTTGGGCAACCGATGATGATAGACGTATATTTCCCGAAGTCGCCCAGTTCTGTGCGAGAAATATCGTACAAATCCACTACATCTTCTCCACCAAACTCTTTTTGAATAGTTTCCGCAGTCGTTTGTGTGTATCCTGTCTGCGTCCCGTAAAACAAACCAATCTCTGCCATATCATCTCCTTCCGGCTGAACTTACCATAAAAAATATAACTCTTCACTCAAACCAAAATCTCACAACAAGCTTAGGCAGAGATTAACAAGACAACTTCCTTCTGATGAGAGATATCAAATATCTAGCATTAGCTATAGTGCAATTTCATACTGATTTCATCTTCTTGTGCTTTCTTAGAAAGAGGCGGTTAACGCCACATCAAGGTTAAGGAATCCGTCCGAAATACGGCTTTCTGCATTTGACTCTCCAGCCTAATGGACAGTCCAAAATAAAAGGTGTCAATGAAATTTGTAGGTTAAAGATGAATCGCTCAATGTTCAAAACGGGTTTACTTGGACTCTCGATCGGTGCAGCGATCGCTGTTGGCGGACTAGCCGCTTGCTCAAACTCTGCTCAAACTTCAACCTCTAACCAAAGCCCCGCCACAACAGGTTCACCCATGGCAGGAATGTCAGGAATGGATCACAGCAACATGAAGGGCGGCATGATGAACATGGATTTAGGCCCAGCCGACAAAAACTTCGATCTGCGTTTTATGGATGCCATGATTCCGCATCACAAAGGGGCCGTAGAAATGGCGCAAGAGGCGCTACAAAAGTCAAAGCGTCCTGAAATTAAGAAACTTGCTCAATCGATTATTGCCGACCAAGATAAAGAAATTGCTCAAATGCAGCAATGGCGAAAAGCCTGGTATGCAAGTGCAGCTAGCACTCCAATGGCGTGGGACAGTGGGACAAAGGGCATGATGCCAATGTCGCAGGATCACATGAATAGCATGATGATGAATATGGATTTAGGTGCAGCAGACGATCAGTTTGACTTGCGGTTCATCAATGCCATGACTCCGCACCACGAAAGCGCGATCGTCATGGCAAACGATGCGCTGCAAAAATCAACGCGTCCTGAAGTTCAGAAGCTGGCGAAAGCGATCGTCTCCTCTCAGCAAGCCGAAGCTGCTCAGATGAAACAGTGGCGCAAAGCTTGGTATAACCAGTAACTAACTCTATTTCCTAGACAATAGAATCCATTTCAGAGATGAGACTACATCGTTTCTGAAGATGGGGATCAAGAAGCGGCTTACTTGTCTATTGATTCCTGTCCTGTCATAGCCTGTTTACCTAGTTTCGATCGTTAGTGATATTTCATTCTAATTTCATTTTCGTGTGAAACACTGAGGAAAGATGATGAACAACGCTTGAAGCAATTTTGCTGGAGGGATTGTTCTATCGAATATCCCTCCAGCCATTTTTTGACCGCATTGCTTTAAGTAAGGTGCAGATGTTTTGATGATCTTTATGAGTGATGTCAAAAAAAGTTCAGTTTCCAAAGCTCAGTAGAAAAAGGATTGCAGTCAGCGTTGCTACATTAGCTGCACTGCTGCTGATATGGCTCAGTTTAGTGCAGCAGAAAGCTCCTCCCAAAGATCTCGATCGGACTGCCCCATTAGTGATGACTGGTGGAGACCCTTACATTCGGACTTTAATGCGAACCATTTCTGCTAGCGAAGCCCAAGATGGTAATCCTTACACAGTACTTTATGGGGGACAACACATTACAGATTTAAGTCGGCATCCTAATCAGTGCATCACCGTAGTATCAGGACTGCACAAAGGAGAATGCACGACCGCCGCAGGACGCTATCAGGTGCTCAGTACAACTTGGAATGAAAAAGTTCAGCAATACCATCCTGAACACACTCAACAATCATCAGAGGTAGCTTCTCAAAACTTTGAGCCAAAACAGCAAGATGCGGTGATTTACGCCTGGTTGAGCGATCGCAACGCTTGGGGAATTGATGTCAGCACCGAACTTGAAAAAGAAAATCTGAATGAAGTCTTGAAGCATCTATCCCCTACCTGGACGAGTTTAGGGTACGGCATTGAGACAAATTCTGTGACATCACAGTTGCCCAAAATATATCAAAAAGCATTAGCAGAAGAGTTGGCTTTAGCGAAACTCCCCGCATCAGTTAAAACAAACCGTTCTGGTCTTTAAAAACTGCTCAAGCGATCGTAAATCTTCGCAAAAGCCGAAATCGATCAGACTCAACAGAGCAAAGCCTGTATGACTAATAGTCCATTTCATGCTCATTTCATATTTAGCTGGCAAACTAGATAGTTAGCGCACTGTTAGGAAACTTCACCATGATGAGTCTTGCTGCTTCTGTTTCCACCCCAATTCGCCGCCTCTCAGCCACGTTGCTGACGCTCGGATTGCTAGCAGGGAACCCTACGATCGCGCTCGCGCACGGTGGGCATGGCGACGAGTTTAAAGGCGGATCAACACAATCGTCTGGAAGCGTTCAAGTAGATGCGGAAACAGCACAGCGCCTCGGCTTTAAGGTGGAGCCAGTGACGCGGCAGCGATTAGCGTTCGGGGTGAAAACAACCGGGCAAATTGAAACGTTGCCCAATCGTCAGGTCGAGGTAACAACGCCTGTGGGCGGAACAGTGCTGCGGTTATTAGTGAAACCCGGTGATGCGGTCAACGCAGGGCAACCTGTGGCGCTGATGACGAGTCCTGATTTGGCTGAACTGCGAACAACAGCATCCGATCGAAAAGTAGAAGCGATCGCTGCCGTTCAAACTGCTGAAGCCGATTTGCAACTGGCGCGACAGAATTTAGATCGCCAACGCACGATCGCAGACCAAGAAGTGCGGCAAGCTAAATCTGCATTCGATTTTGCTCAAGAAAGTTACGCCAAAGACCAACAGCTTGCTCAGACGGGCGCACTTCCCCGACGTACCGCGCTCGAATCGGGAACCAAACTGGCAGAGGCGCGGGCAAACTTATCGAAAGCTGAAAGTCGGTTAGCGGTGTCGGAGGCAGAGGCACAACTCCAACGCGCACAATCGGCAACCACATCAGCGCGATCGCGAGTCGGACTCAGCGGTCAAACTTACGCAACTCGTCTGCGCCAGCTTGGAGCCAATGCCAATGAGGACGGCACCATTACGATCACGGCTCCGATTTCTGGTACGGTTTCAGATCGAGAGACCACTACTGGAGAATCGGGACAAGATGCCGGGAAGAAAATTTTGTCGATCGTGAATGGCAGCAGTGTGCAAGCATCGGGCAACATTTACGAAAAAGATCTTAATCAAATTCGAGTCGGTCAGTCGGTTCGGATCAAAGTCAGCGGATTGCCCAACCGTACCTTCGGCGGACGGATTAGCGTGGTGGGTTCAACCGTGCAAGGTGAAACCCGTGTCGTACCTGTAAAAGCAGAATTAGACAATGCGGATGGTGCATTAAAGCCTGGGATGTTTGCTGAAATTGAGGTGCTGACCGATCGCACGCCAGTTGCAGTGTTAGCCGTTCCGAAATCTGCGATCGTCGAAACCAACGATAAAAAGAGAATTGTCTTTGTTCAAAACGGCAATGCGTTTCAAGCTACAGATGTCACATTCGGACGAGAATCCGGTGAGCTTGTGGAAGTCACAAATGGACTGTTTGACAACGATAAAGTCGTGACGCAACGCGCACCACAACTCTACACACAATCCCTCCGAGGGGATACAAAGGCTGAAGGCGAAGCGGAAAAACCTGCTGAGGCTCCTGCATCGACGACTCAGGGAGTCAATCTTTCTGCGTTGCCCTGGTGGGCGATGTTGCCTGTAGGAGGCGCGATCGCGGCAGGCACATTTTGGGCAGGCACCGTTTGGTCATCGCGTCGAAATCGAAGGCTTCAGCCCACAGCAGATGGCTCTCTGTCTCCCCATGAGACTGAAATTTACTTTCAATCTAACGGCAATGGTTCTACGTCTGGCACGGTTCACAAGTCAGTAGACAAAATAGAAGCCGATCGAAACCCTCATCAGAATTAGCAAATTCGCGATCGCTGACATCAAGGGCAATTGTCCTTAGTGATAGTTCTGGATAAAAGAATTCTGCTTTTCTATCACTCGTTCCACTCACCGTTTTTTCGCATAAACATCGAGCTATTGCTATGCTGAACGCCATTCTTAGATGGTCGATTGCGCGTCGTTGGCTAGTTATTCTAGGCACGATCGTCGTAACGCTCTGGATTCTTCGCACCATTGTTCAGATGCCACTAGACGTGTTTCCGAACTTTGCACCGCCACAAGTTGAAATTCAAACCGAATCATCAGGACTTGCGCCAGAAGAGATTGAGTCACTGGTTGCACTGCCGATCGAAAGCGCGATTAATGGCACTCCCGGCGTTTCTGCGGTGCGCTCCGCTTCGGCACCTGGAATCTCAGTCGTAAAAGTAGTTTTTAACTGGGGAACAGATATCTATCAGGCACGTCAGCTTGTCACCGAGCGGCTTCAGCAGGCACAAAGCAAGCTTCCAGAAGGGGTTGAAACGCCGCAAATCTCTCCGATTACGTCACCCATTGGTACGGTGATGCAGTACGCTTTTACCCCTGAAACGACCTCACTCATGGATGTGCGGCGCTTGGTCGATTGGCAGGTCACGAATCGCTTGTTAGCGGTGCCTGGAGTAAGTCAAGTCATCGCCTATGGTGGTGATATGCGGCAGTATCAGGTACTTGCTGATCCGGTAAAACTCACCTCGTTCAATGTGTCGCTTCAGCAGGTTAGAGAAGCGGTTGCCGGGGCGAATGTGAATGCACCCGGAGGATTTCTAATTACGCCCGATCGAGAACGCTTGATTCGCGGTATCGGACGAATTGAATCAATCGAAGATCTCAAACAATCGGTAGTGACTGCTCGCAATGGTACTCCGATTCGTTTATCGGATGTGGCAGACGTGACCATTGGATCTGCATTAAAGCGTGGAGACGGTAGCCTCAACGGTCACAAAGCAGTGATCGTGATGGTGAATAAACAACCGTTGATAGATACGCCGACTGTCACAAAAGCGATCGAATCCGCAATGGAGGAAATCAAAACAGGCATACCGAAAGATATCAAGATCGATGCGACATTTCGCCAAGAAGACTATATTGATTCCTCTATTGAAAATGTGCGATCGGCATTAGTCGAAGGTGCAATTATTGTCGCGCTCATTCTGATTCCGTTCTTGATGAACTGGCGGAGTTTAGTGATTTGTTTCGTCGCGTTGCCATTATCGTTGCTGATCGGAGTGATGGCGCTCGATTGGTTGGGGCAAGGCTTAAATACAATGACCCTGGGCGGATTGGCAGTCGCGATCGGATCTGCGGTGGATGATGCGATCGTCGATGCGGAGAATGTGTTTCGATCTCTACGAGAAAATAAGTATGCCCGCGAACAACGCCCTGTGTTAGAGGTGGTTTTAGAGGGGTGTCAAGAAGTGCGAGACTCTGTGTTTGGGGCAACGCTGATCACAATTGTGGTCTTTTCTCCGGTGTTCGCGCTGAGTGGCGTTGAGGGCAGTATCTTCATCCCTATGGGAATCGGTTACATGGTGGCAGTGTTAGCATCCAGCGTGACTGCATTGACGGTGACTCCTGCCTTAGCTGCGCTGTTGCTCCCTTATGGAAATTTACCGGAAATAGAGCCTTGGGTGGCGCGTTTTTTCAAACGCCTTTACGCACCATTTTTAGGCTTTGCCATTAGTCGATCGACTGTCATTGTTTCGGTTGCTGTTGCCACCTCGATCGCGGCGATCGTGATTGTGCCTTCACTCGGTCGCGAATTTTTGCCAGAGTTTCAGGAGAAAACGCTGGTTAACACCCTGTTGTTATATCCAGGATCTTCATTAGAAGCCACTAACCATGCCGCAGAAGCAATTCAACATGAACTCAAAGACGATCCTCGATTTAAGTATATTCAGATGCGATCGGGACGTGCGCCCGGTGATGGTGATGCCGCAGGCGTAAACCTAGCGCATTTGGATGTGGATCTCTCTGAACAGGGGTTGAAAGAGCGAGAAAGCAGTATCGAGAAACTGCGGCAAGAGATGGCACGATTACCGGGGGTTGCGCCCAACATTGGGGGCTTTATTTCTCATCGAATGGATGAGGTGCTGTCAGGCGTGAGAAGTGCGATCGCCGTGAAGATTTTCGGTACAGACTTAGCCCAACTGCGAACGATTGGGGAACAGGTTGAGAAACAGATGCAGTCAATCAAAGGCATCGTAGATTTACAGCTTGAGCCTCAGATCCCGATCGAGCAAGTTCAGATTAAGTTCGATCGGGCTGCTGCTGGACGCTATGGATTAAAAGTTGGCGATCTTTCCGAGATTGTAGAAACAGCACTAAATGGGCAAGTCGTCTCCCAAGTTTTAGAGCAGCAACAAACGTTTGACTTAGTAGTGTGGTTAAAGCCCGAAGCGAGAACCAGTTTAGAAACCATTTCTAGCTTGCTGGTCGATACACCTACTGGACAAAAAATTCCGCTTGCTCAAGTTGCTGCCATTAATCAAGGTCAAGGCCCAAACACGATCAATCGAGAAAATGTCTCTCGTTTAATTGTCGTTGCGGCAAATGCTGAGGGGCGCGATATGCGATCGATTGTTAACGAGATCCAAACCAAAGTGAATCAGAACGTGCAGCTTCCAGCAGGCTACTTTATTCAATACGGTGGGCAGTTTGAGGCAGAAGAACGGGCGACTCAGAACATTTTGCTCTTTAGCGCGATCGCAGCAGTCGTAATTTCCGTGTTGATGTATATGTCCGTGAAATCGATACCCTCCACCATCATGATCATGGTTAACTTGCCATTGGCACTAGTGGGCGGTGTATTTTCTGTTGCATTAACAGGCGGTATTATCTCTGTTGCCTCACTAGTTGGTTTTGTGACCCTATTTGGGGTTGCGACTCGCAATGGCTTGTTGTTAGTAGACAACTACAACACAAAGTTGGCTGAGGGAATGCCGCTCAAGGATGCGCTAGTCAAAGGCACAATGGAACGCCTCAATGCGATCTTGATGACCGCTTTCACCTCTGCATTAGGACTTGCACCGCTTGTGATTTCAGGTGGGCCCGGTAAGGAAATTTTGCAGCCATTATCGATCGTTGTTCTGGGTGGCTTATTCACCTCCACCGCATTAACACTGCTCGTTCTTCCAGCGTTGTATGCCCGGTTCAATAAGTGGCTAATTCCTGCTAAATCGTCAGATAAATACGACACATCATTGCAGCTAACTTAGATTTCATGCTCGTTTCATAATCACCTGTCATGATGAGCTGATAGTTTCGATCGAATAGATTCACCTGAAAGGTTTCCAAGTTTCCACACGCTAAATTTCTGTATGCTCAACACGATTGTTAGATGGTCGATCGCACAACGCTGGCTAATCGTGCTTGCGTCAATTCTAATTTCGCTGTGGGGGCTGCAAGTCATCACTCAAATGCCGTTAGATGTGTTTCCGGCGTTTGCGCCTCCCCAAGTTGAAATTCAAACGGATGCTGCCGGACTCGCGCCCGAAGAAGTCGAAGCCTTGGTGACGCGCCCGATCGAAAGTGCGATTAATGGAACGCCTGGACTCGTCTCTTTGCGATCTGCATCCGCAGTGGGCATCTCTTCTGTTAAAGCGGTTTTTGGATGGGAAACCGATGTCTATCGAGCGCGGCAGCTTGTCACAGAACGCCTAGGGCGAGCGCAAAGTATTTTGCCGCAGGGAGTGAATCAGCCCGAAATCCTGCCTGTGAGTTCACCGCTAGGTTGGACGGTGAAGTACGCCTTCACTTCAGAAGCAACGCCGCTGATGGAAGTTTCACGGCTTGCAGGATGGGACATCAAAAACCGATTGTTAGCGGTTCCAGGGGTCAGTAATGTCTTTATCTATGGCGGCGATGAGCGGCAGTATCAAGTTCTGGTCGATCCCAATAAGTTAAAAGCATTCAACATAACCTTAAACGATGTGGTTAATGCTGCAAAGAATGCAAACGTGAATGTTCCGGGTGGCTTTGTAGTCACGCCTGATCAAGAGCTTTTAGTACGAGGCATTGGGCGCATTGAATCGATCGAACCCCTCAAGCGATCGGTGATCAAATCCGTAAACGGAACACCCATCTTACTTGAGCAAGTGGCAGACGTGAAAATCGGAGCCGCGCTTAGACGAGGAGACGGTCTGTTTCGCAGCAAGCGATCGGTGATTCTAACCGTCACCAAGCAGCCTAACTCTGATACGCCAACGGTTGTAAAAGCAGTAGACGCAGCAATGGAAGATCTCAAAGGGGGATTGCCGCCCGATGTAAAGTTCTTCAAGACATTCGATCAAAACCTGTTTATTCAACTGTCGATTGAGAACGTTAGAGATGCGCTGCGAGATGGGGTGATCATTGTTTCGATCGTCTTGATCGCGTTTCTAATGAACTGGCGCACCGTTGTCATCAGCCTCAGCGCACTGCCGTTATCGCTGCTAGTTGGAATGATCATTCTCAACTGGACTGGGCAAGGAATCAACACGATGACGTTGGGCGGCTTAGTGGTTGCGATCGGTTCAGTCGTTGACGATGCCATTGTCGATATGGAAAACGTCTATCGTCGATTGCGTGAAAATCAGCTTGCGGGCAATCCTAAACCAGGGTTGCAAGTTGTATTTGATGGATCGATCGAAGTTAGAACTAGTGTTCTGTTTGCCACCATCATCATTGTGGTGATCTTTGCACCTATTTTTGCGCTGTCTGGCGTTGAAGGTCGAATTTTTGCACCAATGGGACTCGCGTATCTCTTGTCAATCTTGGCATCGACTGCCGTTGCGTTAACGCTAACCCCCGCTTTGTGTGCGATCTTGCTTGCCAATCGTCGGTTGCCGAGTACTGAAACTTGGTTAGAGCGCAAGACTCATCAGATGTACCGCCCAGCTTTGAGGTTTTCGATTCGTCGTCCTAAAATTATTTTGACTGCCGCGATCGCGGGATTTATCGCTTCGTTAGTCATCCTAACGGGTCTAGGCAACGTCTTTCTACCCGAATTCCAAGACCGTCAGTTAGTCAATGCCGTGATTTTGTTTCCAGGAGAGTCTTTGGAAGCGACAAACCAAGCGGCTCTCGACTTTCAGGAGGTGTTCAAAAACGACAAGCGAATTGAGTCGATGCAGTTTCGCTCTGGTTTTGCTCAAGGTGATCCCGATGTCGCAGGCGTAAACTTTGGCGAATTAGACGTTGAAATTAGTGAAGAAGGCGCGAAAGATCGAGAACAAGTCCTTGAGGCACTACGACAAGAAGGTAAGAAGATTCCGGGTGTTGTAATTAACATCGGTGGTTTTATTTCTCACCTGATGGATGAGATTTTATCGGGAGTCAGAAGCGCGATCGCTGTCAAAATATACGGGGCTGAACTAGACGAACTTCGTACCGTTGGGCAACAAGTTCAATCTGCCATGAATGGTGTTCTGGGTTTAGTCGATTTACAGCTTGAACCCCAAGTTCCAGTCAAACAAGTGCAAATTCAGTTCGATCGTGAAGCCGCTGCCCGATATGGACTGAGCATTGGAGAACTCGCCGAAACGATCGAAACCGGATTGAATGGACGAACCGTATCACAGGTGTTGGAGAAACAGCAAACTTTCAATCTCGTAGTCTGGCTTCAAGATCAGTACCGCAATAATTTAGACGTGATTGGAAACTTGTTGGTTGATACGCCAAACAACCAGAAGATTCCACTCTCTCAGGTTGCTAAAGTAGTTTATGGTGAAGGCCCAAGTACGATTAATCGAGAGAACGTTTCGCGCTTAATTGTGGTATCGGCAAATGTGTCTGGGCGAGACTTGGGATCAGTGATTAAAGATGTGCGCGATCGCGTCAAGCAAGTCAAGTTACCGAGCGGCTACTACATCGAATTTGGCGGACAGTTTCAAGCCCAAGAAAAAGCCACTCAAACATTAATCATCGCCGGACTCGCCGCTTTTGCAGTTATTTCAATCTTGCTGTATTTTGCTGTAAAATCGATTCCTGCAACGTTGATGATTATGATCAACTTACCATTAGCATTAATTGGAGGTGTAATTTCTGTTGCGATTAGCGGCGGCATTATCTCCGTTGCATCAATGGTAGGATTCATTACGCTGTTTGGTGTAGCAACGCGCAATGGCTTACTGTTAGTCGATAACTATAACCAGCACTTAGCCAAAGGCATTCCTCTAAAACAGGTAATTGTCGAAGGCTCAATGGAGCGATTAGTTGCGATTCTGCTCACAGCGCTGGCATCTGCGCTGGGAATGGTGCCACTTGTAATCGGGTCTGGGGCAGGTAAAGAAATTCTGCAACCATTAGCAGTCGTCGTACTGGGGGGATTATTCACGTCCACCGCTCTGACGCTGTTGGTGCTACCTGCTCTATACTCGCTGTTTGGAAAGTTTATGGTTCCGAAGCAGTCTGATATGGTTGCTCCTAATGACGATCGTATCTCCAACCTCAATGTTGCAAACCACTAAAACAATTCAGGAGACAAAAATGAAAACGCTTAAGTCCCTTTTGCTTGTAGCTAGTAGTGCGGGTCTGTTATTTTTGGGCGCGTGCAGCAGTGGTGGAAACCAGGCGAGCGCACCAGTCAACAGTCCAGTCGTGAGTGGTAGTCCAGCTACAAGTGCATCGACTGCTCCTTCAGGCGGCAGCGAGGCTAAAAGCAAAGCAGGAAGCGGGATGGTGGTTGAGTCTGGCCCTTATCACCTGGAGTTAATGCCCGGAAAAGAAGGCGGAGCGACTCATTTAGATTTGTTCTTGCAGAAAGGCGATAACCACGAAGCGATTCCAAATGCAAAAGTAACGGCACAAGTCCAACTTCCCGATGGTAGCCAGAAGTCGGTAAACATGGCTTATGATGCTTCTGAAAAACACTACACAGCCAAGTTGTCAGGTGAGGCGGCGGGAGAATATAAAGTGGCAGTTCAGTCTGAGATCGGCAGCGAAAAAGTGAATGCTCGATTCGCATTCAAGCAGTAAGCCTGTCAATACTAAATCTATCTGTTCTAAAACATCTGTAGAGTTAGCATACATATTGGAAGTGTTGGCTCTACAGATGCTTTTAACTCAACGTTTAGACGGGCATCATCTATGAAATTAAAAGTCAATCAAACGACCTTTTTCAAGCAATCTACCCTAGATTCATCTAAACTGCCTTCTCAAGACAAAGTGAGCGTCAATGCAGGGAAAGTCTTTGAGATTCATTCCTGGAAAGCGATCGGCAAAAATCATCTCAAGGTCGCACTGTTCAACGAGTCTTTGGGCGACCCACCGCGCAACACTTGGTACGTCTATCAACCTCACGTTCAACTGATCAATAGTCAAGGTGAGACTGCACAGCCTGAACCGCCTAAAATAACGCTCCCTTCAATCTTCTACCGACTGCCGAAAACAAAAGCGTTAAGCATTCCCCACAAAAGCCAGTTGGATAATGCGTTGAATCCTAGAGGAGCCTGCAACGTTACATCTTATGCAATGGTGATGGATTATCTCAAGATTCCACAACGCACCAATGCTGTCCAACTCGAAGATGAACTCTATCGGTTTCTAGAAAGCAAAGGCTTATCTCGCTGGGACCCTTATGATCTAGCTAAAATGGGTCAAGCTTATGGGCTGAAGGTAGACTTCACAACACGAGCCACCTTGTGGGATATTCGGAAAGCGATCGCAGAAGGCTATGCCTGCATTATTCACGGGTATTTCACAAGCTTTGGTCACATCATGGTCGTGCGAGGCTACGATCAGAACGGATTTTTCGTGAACGATCCGTTTGGTGAGTGGTCTGAATTAGGGTACCGCACTGATCTGACAGGCGAGAATCTGCATTATTCAAATGAATTAATCAAAGCGAAATGCTCGCCAGAAGGTGAGAACTATTTGTGGCTGCATCGAATTACGAAAGCATAACCATTTTTGCGATTCACAGCTAATTTCATCCTATTTTCATGTTCACTATTTAAACTAGAAGATAGTTCGTCTCACACACGATCAGTAGTGGGTGGCTTTGTCCACCCACGTTTATTATCGACGGTGTTCTTTTGTGGCTCAAAGATCGACGAGTTGGAAAATGAGTCATTACGGCTTGATTGGTTTTGTGACCCTTGCAATAGTCATTTTAATTGCAGCAGTACGTAATTCGACAAGAAATCAGCCTGCGATCGTAGAAAGTAGACATTCCACTCAAACGAAGGCATTGAACCATTTAGACACAAGCTGTGAAAGCCTGTCGCCTAGAGAAATGTTGCAGAATTTTACGACAATGTGATGAAAAAACCAGGAGCGAATTTCCGAGGGCAGGAAAAGCAGAAAGTCTGGAAGAGATTTCAACAATGGTTTAGCCTTGATGCCGAATCAAAAGTTGTAGCCGAATTTCAAGTATCCCGAAATCAAACAATTTCTGCTGTTCGCTCCGTCTTACTTTTGTTGCTGATTCCATTACTTGTGAACCAAGTGACTAAGATAATGCTCGTTGAGCCACTTACTCAGTACGTCGAAAGCCGCCAACAAGTAGAAATTCACCTAGTATACTGAGACAAAAGTAATGCAACATACAAAGAGGAATGAAACGAGTTGAAATTACACTAACCAAGCCTGAGCGGCAGTGGTTGGAGCGAATCTGCAATCAAGGCATCCGAACGGTTCGAGAACTGACTCGCGCCCAGGTTCTACTTGCCCTAGATCGCGGCACGGCAGATCAAACGATTAGTGAGGTACTCGGAGTGGAGCGGACTCGAATTTGGCGGCTCCGCAAACGATACCTTTGCGGTGGGGTCAACGCAGCCTTGCCTGACCGACCTCGGACAGGAAGACCGCCTCAAGTCGAT
>JBBRMC010000001.1:0-84417 GCA_038231055.1 Leptolyngbyales cyanobacterium | reverse complement strand
TTGGTGCGCAGAGTGCTAAAGTGAGACATTGGGTTTCCTCCGTGGAAATTTGAAAACAACAACAACGTTTAGTTAGCTATTCGCTCTTAGCGCTCAGAGATGACTGATGGCTAATTGCTCTTTTGAAACCACTAGCAGACAAGTTGTGTGCTAGTCTTTCCTCCTGTGGGAGCAGGAGAAAGCTTTTAGAACTCAAGTCGCTGATATTCTGCGACTGAGGACGCAGCAGGGCGTGCTCGCTGCCTAGCCCAATCCCGTAGGGCTGTCACCTGCTCGGTCATTGTCTTGGATAGCGGCATCGTGGCTCGGCTCGCCGCAATAATATCCAATTGGGTAAACTCTCTATCTTGTGCAAATGCTTCATACATCGCTGCAACTAGTGCTTGTTCAATCTCAGCACCAGAAAAGCCGTCACAGACATTTGCTAACTGATCCAGGTCAAACCGCTCAATTTCTCGACGACGCTTGGATAAGTGAATTCTAAAGATATCCTTCCGCTCTTCGGCGTTGGGCAGATCGACAAAGAAGAGTTCGTCGAAACGTCCTTTTCTAAGAAACTCACCGGGGAGACGCTCTACGCGGTTCGCAGTTGCCATCACAAACACGGGAGAGGTTTTTTCCTGCATCCACGTAAGGAACGAACCAAAGATTCGACTCGACGTACCGCCATCTGAGTCAGCCGACCCGGTGCTGCCTGCGAATGCCTTGTCCATCTCGTCAATAAACAGTATGGCTGGCGAGATCGACTCAGCAGTTTTGAGCGCGTTGCGGAGATTTGCTTCGGATCGACCGACCATTGAGCCGTCATAGACTCGTCCCATATCTAGTCGCAGCAGAGGCAAACCCCACAGGCGAGACGTGGTTTTAGCGATCAGCGACTTCCCACACCCTGGAACACCTAGAATCAGCATTCCTTTAGGCTGAGGCAAACCGTATTCTCTGGCTCTCTCTGTAAATGCGTCAGAGCGTTGCTTTAGCCAGCGCTTTAACTCTTCCAGTCCGCCCACAGAATCGATCGTTTCGTCTTCTTCAATATACTCCAGGATGCCATTCCGACGAATCAGTTGCTTTTTCTCAGAGAGAACGATATCAACTTCCTCTTCGGTGAGGCGACCTGCTGTTACTTGAGCTTTACGATATACCTTTTCCGCTTCGTCTCGCGTCAGCCCTAAGGCAGCCTTTAAAAGCTTTTCACGAGTTTCAGTGGTGATACGCCGGGTCTTGTTTAGGTCAAGCTGCTGTGTGAGAACTTGATTTAGCTCTCCCATAGTGGGCATTGCGAAATCGATGACCGCAACTTCTTTCTCAAGCTCAATCGGAACGGTTTGCACCGGGGACATCAATAGAATCGTTTTTTGAGTGCCCTTGAAGCTTGCAACCGCGTCTCGCAGCCAGCGGTTAACCGCTGGTGAATCAATAAAAGGATGCAAATCTTTGAATACAAAGATACCCGGCTCTTTTTGCCGCATTACCCACTCGATCGCGGCTTCTGGAGAAACCGTATTGTGTTGGGTAACATTGCGAGGTTGTCCATACTCAACGATTCCATGCGTAACCGTCCAGAGAAAGACTCGACGTAGAGGCTTTACTTGGGCGATCGTCGCGATTGTCTGTTCAGCCCGTTCCTCTTCTGAGGTCACCAGGTAGATTAAAGGATATTGAGCTTGTATGAGAATATTTAGCTCTTCTTGCATAACCACCGAACCCATCAGAAACGGCTCAGACATTGTTGAATAGGGTTTTCCCAGACTTCAGTTGAAAGCACCACAAAAGAGTGAATGTATCAAAAAAGTGAGAATTTTTAGACTAGATTAACAGGGGACGAGTTCGCCCTCTCCTTGATTGCCCGCAGCAGAACCGACTTTCTGAGGCTTCCCAACTTGAAGTTCTTCATCGACCGCAACACCAGCTTGCTTGCCTAAAGCGACAATTTCACCATCCTTAAGAGTGACTGGCGACGTACACTCAGGACAGTTGTAAATCCGGTGAGTTTTCCCGTGAGCTTCGTCTAACTGCTCAACCATCTCTGGATGAGTCAGATAGAAGATAAGCGCTTTCTCTGCTAGAGCTGACATTGCCTCGGCAGCAACAGCGGCTCTAATCTTTAGCTGACGGTGCAGTTCTGGCGGAAGATACAACGTGACTTTTTGCTTGTCTTGCATAGGACTCTCGGTCGTTTTACCCGGGTATACCAGTAAAGATATCGGCTCTGTCTGAAGCTGTCAAGATGCTAAACCAGCATGACGGCAATATTGTTACATTCAGTTACATATGTATAGCGATCGGTTAGCTTTGATTTGCAAATCTCGTATTGTGTGGCTTTTGCTGGGCTTGGTTTTGACGGGCTTTCTCTTAGGCTGTGGGTCAGTTGACTCAACCTTGAGCACGAACTGGAAGACTTATCACAACGAGCGGTTTGGGTTTGAGTTTCTCTACCCCGATCGTTGGGTTGAGTCGATTCCTCCTGAAAATCGAGATGGCATTGCCTTTGGTGATCCACAAAATCCAGAGGTAGAGATTCGAGGATGGGCAGACTATGAGCGATCGGTGAGCGGTGATCGTAGCACTCAGCGATCGCAACCCTCTCTTCCCTCCAATTTCAAGACGCTGCAAGGAGTACCAGGAAACTTGGATGCAAAGATTGGCACTGAGTTAAGCTCACTAACGCTGACCCTCGCCAAGGGAAAAACCCGTTATTATTGGCGCGGCACCTCTCCCAATCAGCAGTTTGATAACTACTATCGTTTTTTCAACTACATTGCTAGCCGCTACCGAGTTCCAGAAAAGTAGGCAAGGTGCAGATGTGAAATTGTGAAAAACTTTAGGCACTTATCAGACGATTTGAGAGCTTTTAGCGGTGGTTTGGGCAACCTACAGACGGGGTCATCCCAGAGGCAGCAGCTAAAAAGGCTGGGAGCGAAACTGTTTGTTAACAAAGCTTGAGGCATTGACATGGCTTCCAGGGTAAGTCAAATTCTAAAGTCTCCATTACTCGTGGGGGGGTGTATCACGGCGGTGATTACCATAGCGGGAACCGTCTGTGTCTTTTTGAATCTTCGTCCGAACTCGTCAACAGGTTTTCAGCCTCCGGTTCAACCGTCGTCTGATACTGCAATCGCGGCGACGAATGGGTGTCTGACGATCGTCAACGATCCGCAACCTCCGTTAAATGTTCGGGCGGCTCCAAGCGATCGCTTCAACAACATTATCGGCACCATCCCCGATGGGGAAATCGTAACCGTAATCGCTAGACAAAAAGGATGGCTGCAGGTCAACGCATCTATATCAGGCTGGGTGGATCAGTCATTGACTAAAACGATCTGCGATAAAGCAGAGCAAGCGGAACTCACAAAAGCTTCTGCGATGAAAGCGGCAGGAGGAGAGAAAATTTTAGCGGACGCGATCGAAGACTATCAGTCTGGCGATTTGAATTCGGCAGTCAAGCTGCTCAAAACGATTCCAGAAGACAGCCCTGCTTATGCTCAAGCTCAGGTTGCGCTAAACACGATGCCCACTCAATGGAAGCGAGCTAAAAGTTTGTATAGCAATGCCCAAGTTGCTTTAAAAGAGAACCGATCGGCAGATGTGCTGAAGCTCGTGAATGAGATTCCAGATATCCGATATTGGAGAGAAAAGTTTACGCCTCTGGTTAAGCAGGCAATTTATCATCAAAAGCACGGAGCTGCTGTCTCTCGCCAGCCTAAATGACGGTTTAAGGCGAGAAAATAAATATAGGGTTTCGATCTCTGAAAGTTCCGATTTTGACTAAGTTCTTTGTGTAGCTGATGATGAGCACTAATATCTCAATTCATGAACACTAAAGCTATTTTGATTGCGGCAGGTTTAACGGGTGTTGCGGCTGTGACGGGCGTGACTTCTGCCGTGATGCAGTCTCAACATTCTCAACCGCTATCGACGGGGACACCGACGACGATCGTCTCTCCAGCTTCTAAACCGATTGATCAGCCTAATACAGTTCCGACTGCACCGCAAGATTCCTCTCAAGCTCCGGCTTCTGATTCTGTTAAGCCTAGTTCTGAGCCGTTGCCTTCAAAACCTAAGGAACCAGAGGCGGCTTCTAGAAAGGTTGAAATCTGTAAAGTCACGATGGCGAAGGTGGCAGATGCTAACCCACCTTTGAATGTGAGATCTAACCCCACGATCGCGCCCAACAACATAGTTGGAACGCTTAAAAATGGTACGTTTGTGACCGTTACCAAGGAGCTAGATGGATGGTTTAGGATCGCCACTCCGGTTAAAGGATGGATTGCCAAAAATCAGACTGATAGTGATTGTAACGACAAAACTGAGCGCGTGAGTTTTGGGGCGGGGGGCGATTCGGTGACGATCTCTGAACGATTTGTTGGCACGGGCAGTCACCGTTATCGCTTTAATTTGGGCAAAGGTCAGACCTTGAGTGTGAGAAGCGAAAAAGGCACACTGCCGATGATCTTGGCTCCTAATGGCAAAGAGCTAAGAGGGCTGGACGATCGTCAAACCTCTTGGAGCGGAGAACTCGCGACAACAGGCGACTACACACTAGAGCTTGACTCCAACTACAAGGGATACAAATACTCATTCTCCGTTCAGGTGAAGTAGAAGTTGTGCGGCTTCAACGTTACAAACTTTACCTGTGAGAAAACTCGCTCACGCGATCGATTGCCTGGTCAAGTCCAGCAGAATGCACCCAACCCACAAAGCCTGCATATTCACATTTTCCGTAGGCGTTAGCAATGAATATATGCTTAACACCTACTGGATTCGTCCAGGCTCGGACAGTGGTTCCATCACGAAAGGAGAACACAGGTTTTGAACGGGGAAACCACCGTTCACTAGCATCTGTGATGCCTGGTACAGCTCGAAAATGCCCGATCAGTTCTGAAATGAGACTAATCTCTGGTGCAGGTAGTGGTGTTCTAGGCTGTGACCAAAACTCTTGAATTGCCTTAACCACTGCTGAATGACTTTTAATCTGACGATGAGTTACTCCGTCTAGACAGATGAAGTGAGCGTGTTTGAGCTTAGTTGACTCGATAGTGACCATAAGATCTCTACCACCTGTAATATTTCCAGCCACCACCATTGTGGGAATTACAGCCGTGATCTTTTCGGCTAAGCCTCGGCGATCTTTGCCCAGATGCTTGGCAATACCAATACCCCAACCGAACGGATCTACAATCCGAGCGATATCTGCACCTCCAATCGGAGAACCCAATAGCACTAAAGACTGAATACGATGCCACCATTCTGGATGGCGAGACAATACTTCTATCCAGATCACACCTCCAAGCGAAGTAGCGATGATGCGAGCAGGAATGTCAGGGTATTGCTTAAATGTTTGGTCAGCCGAGCGTTCAACCGTTTGAATGAGCGGCTCAATCTCAAACAGAGTGTTGACATAGCCTAGGGTCGGTGCAACAACATGGAAGTGGGGTAAAGCTAGATCGTGAGCTAACGTTCCCATAGCCTTGTTATTGTCGGTCATTCCATGTTGCGAAAACAAGATGAGTTTAGGCTTCTCAAACTTTTCCATAGCCAGAATATTTACTTGTTAGCTTTAGCATTCTCCCATTTGAAGAGTGTTTCGCATTAATCTTATTGATCGCTTCCCAAAAAACTCAAATTCCCAGTCGTTGATAAACTTGGTCTAGATTCTTCAGATGGTGCTGAGGGTCGAAACAATCGTCGATCTCAGCCAGCGAAAGCTTTTCGATCACACGCGGATCTTCACTAATTAGTTTGCGGAAGTCACCTTCGGGCTTGTTCCAGGCTTGATGAGCGCACGATTGCACGATCGTATACGCCTCTTCACGACTCACATCTTTGCCAATCAGCGCCAATAGCACCCGTTGACTAAAGACAACCCCACCATAAAGGTTCATATTCCGCGCCATGTTGTCGGGGTAGACCAGCAGGTTTTTCACCAGGTCAGTGGTTTCAACCAGCATGAAGTGAGTCAGAATGCAGGCATCAGGGAAGGCAACCCGCTCGACAGAACTGTGAGAAATATCGCGTTCGTGCCAGAGGGCAATATTCTCCATTGCGGCGATCGCATAGCCTCGGATCAGACGTGCCATTCCGGTGAGCCGCTCCGATCGAATCGGATTCCGTTTGTGAGGCATCGCCGATGAGCCTTTTTGTCCCTTCGAGAAGAATTCTTCAACTTCTAAAACGTCGGTGCGCTGAAGGTTGCGAATCTCTACTGCGAAACGCTCGATCGACGATGCCAACAGTGCCAAGCCATTCATATAATCGGCGTGGCGATCGCGAGAAATCACCTGCGTTGAGGCAGCATCGGGTTCGAGTCCCAGGTTTTGACAGGTAAGAGATTCTATGCGAGGGTCAATATTGGCGTAGGTTCCCACTGCGCCAGAGATTTGACCGACCGCGATTGTTTTTTTAAGTTGACAGAGCCGATCGCGGTGTCTCAGCATTTCTGCCAGCCAGCCAGCTAGCTTAAAGCCAAAAGTGATTGGCTCGGCGTGAATGCCATGCGATCGACCGATCATCACCGTGTTGCGGTGCTGTTGAGCCTGATAGCGAAGTGCCTGAATCAATGCCTCAACGTGGGACATGATCACATCCAGACTAGCGACAAGCTGCAGTGCCAGTGCAGTATCTAGCACGTCCGAACTGGTCATTCCCAAATGAATATAACGTCCGGCATCACCGACATATTCGTTGATATTGGTGAGAAAAGCGATTACGTCGTGGCGGACTTCTGCCTCAATTTCTAAGATTCTTTTAGGGTCGAAGTTTGCTTTTGCCTTGATTTCTGCGACTGCCTCAGCGGGGATGTAACCCAGTTCAGCCTGAGCTTCGCAGACAGCGATCTCAACCTCTAGCCAGGTTTTGAATTTATAGGCTTCAGTCCACAAGTTGCCCATTTCGGGTAGGGTATAGCGCTCTATCAAGGCTCGTCGTGCAGAATACAACCGTCACATTGTAGCGTCTAATTTGCTCTATAAATGTCGGACGATGGAATGGCAATGCCCAAGTTGTTGAAGTCTCAGCCTGGGCATCACAGAGGATTTAGGGCGCTTCAGGAACTGGTGCGATCGTTACGATCACTCTTCATCGCCTCCTGAATCTTCTTCTTCATACGCTTCTTCGCCTTCAGACTCCTCGTAGCTGTCCTCAGTCTCTTCCTCGTAACTATCCTCGGCTACCTCTTCGCCGGACTCTTCTTCAGACTCTTCTTCAGACTCCTCGTAGCTATCTTCAGTTTCTTCCTCTTCTTCCTCTTCTTCTTCCTCTTCGTCGTCGTTGTCTTCAGATTCCTCGTAGCTATCTTCGGTTTCTTCCTCTTCGTCTTCTCCAGACTCCTCTTCCTCTTCGCCTTCTTCAGACTCGTCCTCGTGGCTATCTTCGGTTTCTTCCTCTTCGGACTCTTCGTCTTCAGATTCTTCTTCGTAGATGTCTTCGGTCTCTTCAGACTCTTCTTCGGAAGTCTCTACATAGAACTCGAACTCTTCAGATTCTTCTTCATAACTGTCTTCGGTTTCTTCCTCAGTTTCGTCATACTCCTGGAAGTAGAGAAAATCGAGGTTCTCGTAGGTATCGACTGAGACAAATCCTCTGTTCTCGACGTAGACGCTCTCTTCTTCGTATTCGACTTCGTAAGTCTCGTGAGTCTCGTCCAATAAGGCGATCACCGAGGGCTTGCGAGTTGCACCAGGGGACTGAAATGCAGTCGCGATCGCCGCCTTTGACCCATTAAATAGAGAAGCTGAACTGCCTTGAATGCCCTGACTCAAATCGTGCTCACTGACTTGGCGGATCGTCCAGCAGTCGTGGTTGAGATCAGGCTTTGTCATGTAGTCATAAGGGATGTAGCAATAGCCCTCTTCGCCCCAATCAGCCCCCCACGAGTTGCGGACGATGAAGACTTGATCGACATCCGAGTAGCCCACACACAGCATCGCGTGTCCGCCGTCGTGCTTCTCGTTATCGGGGTCAGGCATGGGAACCAATCCCGTTGAGCCTGCTTGCTGAAACGATGAAAAAAGCTGTAGACCAAAGGCAAACGGATAGCCCTCAGCTAGACAGCTTCGCATAGTGTGAAGATCGATTTCAACGCGAGCAGCATCTTCAACTTTAAAGTTTGCCGCTTCTGCATACGCACTTTTGGGTGGCTGCTCTAGGATTTGGTCGAGGTTGAAAGACCAGGTGTCTTCAGAGCAAGCCCCATGTTTTCGCAACACTTTGACGCAGCTTTTGAGGTAGGTGCCTTCGTCTTTGCTAGAGCTGCCATCTAATTCTCGTGCGTTGTAGTAGATGAATAGACGGCTCACGTCTTCTGATTGTCCGAGAAGGCGGTTTGACAGATATTCATACGCCCCTGCCATCGCGTTAGCCGTGCAACTGTTAGAGCTGCCTTGATTTTCGACTGGAGTCATGTAAGAGCGAAGATCAACTTTGGGAGGCAGTTGACGATCGCGTTTCGCGCTGTATTTTTTATCTTTAGAATTCTGCTTTTCGGGACGGTAGCCCCCTAACTTAAAGTTTTGACCGAGAGCATTTTTGACGACCGTGGATTTGCGGACTTGACGATAGTTTTTCGACATCGAAACCAATCCTTAAGAGCGTGTCATAGGTTAGGTTTCCCAACTCAAACCGCAGGCTAGCCCGTATTTTTACTGCATTCGATCGATCGTGCGATATTGAACGGCTTCAGCAACGTGGTGAGTTTGAAGATGTTCATCCCCTGACAGGTCAGCGATCGTGCGCGCCACTTTGAGAATTCGATCGCTGGCTCTCACCGATAATCCCAGTTTTCGGATTGCACCTTCGAGTAAGTTTCGGGTCGAATCGTCAAGCTTGCACCACTGCCTGAGATGAGAACTTTGCATCTCAGCATTGCAGCGCAAAGCGGTGTCTTTAAAGCGGAGGTGGGCACGATCGCGAGCAGTCTGAACCCGCGATCGCACGGTTTCTGAATCTTCGCCTGTGGGCTGTTGGGTGATTTCTTCGGGCTTGAGCCGATTGACCCCGACTTGGAGATCAATCCGATCCATCAAGGGTCCAGATAGTTTTGCCCAATATTGCTCTCTCGATCGGGGAGAACAGGTACAAGGCTGCACAGTATCTGCAAAGTAACCACAGGGACAAGGATTGGTACTAGCAACCAATGTAAATCGGGCTGGAAAGGAGACAGATTGACGCGCTCGCGATATCGTGACGTGACCATCTTCTAAAGGCTGACGCAAAAACTCCAGCACGTCGCGCTTAAATTCTGTCAGCTCATCCAAAAATAAGATCCCTCGGTGTGCCAAAGAGATTTCTCCCGGTCTGGGATAGCTGCCCCCACCGACTAGAGAAGCACCTGATGCAGAATGGTGAGGGCTGCGAAACGGACGGGCGCTGACTAGTGAGCCTTTGTCTTTGAGAAGTCCTGCCACCGAGTGAACTTGCGTCACCTCCAAGGCTTCATCAAATGAGAGCGGAGGCAAAATTCCCGGTAGGCGACGGGCAAGCATTGTTTTCCCACTTCCCGGAGGTCCGACAAAGACTAAATTGTGCCCTCCGGCGGCGGCAATTTCTAAAGCACGACGGGCATGAGCCTGTCCTTTGACATCTCGTAAATCGAAGGCTGGAGCCTGCGATCGCTCCAGTTCTTCAGTCACGTCTACTTGAGTGGGCGTGTAACTCGCCGGGTTGTTGAGAAACTGCCCCACTTCAGACAAGTGATCAAATCCGTAGACTGAGATGCCTTTCACGACTGCCGCCTCACGAGCATTGCCCGACGGGACGATTAACCCAGAGATGCCAAGACGCTGGGCAGCCGCAGCGATCGCCAATACGCCTGCTACAGGTCTCAGTGTTCCGTCGAGCGAAACTTCGCCCAAAAATAAATGAGTCTCTAGCAACTCGACCTTGACTTGCTCGGAAGCTGCCATAATGCCGACGCTGATCGGCAAATCAAAGCTAGGACCTTCTTTGCGTAAGTCAGCGGGAGTCAAATTCACCACAATTCGCCGCATCGGAAAGGCGTATCCTGCGTTTTTGAGGGCAGTTTTGACACGCTCTTTAGACTCCTGTACCGATGTGTCTGGAAGCCCTACCACCACCATTCCTGGTAGCCCTCCCGCGATGTCAACTTCGACCCCGACCTTAACCGCATCAATGCCAACAAGTGATGCACTCCAGACTTTAGCCAGCATAGTAACCTTCGCTAATGCTACTTCGTAGACTGCCCAGGATGCTTGCTACACTAACCCGATCGTGCCATTCTTCGGCTTCGCGTCTCTTGCCTACCTGACTCGAGAGATAGAACCTCGCCTCTTGAGAGTCATAAGGTTAACGGCTGTCCATCCAGCAATCAAAGCTTTTAGTTGCCGTAGCTGCAGGCGTTTTGAACTTAAGATCTGAAATCCGAGTGTGGTAGCGATCGCATAGATTTTAACTAAGAATCTTTGACCACCCCACAGGGCTGACATCGGTAGATTTCATAAAGACGCATTCAGAATAGACACTAACGGTTTTATTTGACTGTTCGCCAACTAGGGGTCAGAAGGGCGAATTGACCAACATAGATCTGTTGAGCAAATGTTTGATACTCGTCAATGCCAGATTGTCCATCCGACAACAACGGTTGATTTTCTTGAAAGCTGGTGACAAGACTCGAACTTGCGACCGGCTGATTACAAATTAGGTCATCATGTTTCTGAATCTGTTGATATTTATTGGTTCTAGCGATCGTGGTCGCACTGTTGATCATGTTTACCCCCAAATTTACCCCCAGCATGAAATGTCAGAGATTCTTAACGTAAACTAGTAGGGATTTTTTTTGAGGGTTTTGATAATTTTGAGAGATTCACGAGTCGTTGTGATAAGTCACAAGCAGAACTCCGTGTAAAACTGTAGAAGGGACACTGAGATGGCACCCTATATCTAGAACAGAAAAATTATCAAGAGATTCGTTCGCCTAAATCAAGAAGTTTAGATATGAAGCGTCGTCACCTTTTACAAGCTGCAGATTCAGCTTTAACCGCCTTTGGAGTAAGCCAGCTTGGAATTCAACATCATGGATTGAAATACGCACAAGTGCTGGCTCAAAGTACAATCCGTAAACAAGCGCTTTTAATTGGCATCAATGACTACAGAGGTGATAAGGGCGAATGGATTGGGCTGCGAGGGCTGGTACGGACACCATTCTTCAGCAAGAGTTACTGACTCGGCGCTTTGGATTTCAATCGAGTGGTGTAATTCTGTTGCAGGATGATCAAGCAAGTCGTGAAAACATCAGTTAAACCCGTGCCTCTGAGCTAGAGTTCCGAGCTTTGCGCCAGCCTGAAGCGGATGCAATCGCCCAAGAGGTCGCTGCCATTCACAAAAGTGGCTTGACCGCTCAAGTGACTGCCTTAGCTTTGGCAAAGGTTTACGGGAATTATGTGCTGCCTGCTTCTACAGCCCAAGCTTACGGACTCTCCGATCAAACGCTTGACACTCATAGTTCGACCACAGACGCGATCGCCGAGCTTGAAGAGCAAATCAAAAAGGGCGCTCCTTCTACGATCGTCCATCGCACCCTTGGCAACCTCTATTGGCGAATCGGACTTGCTCAACCTGTGATCGACCACTACAATCAAGCGATCAATCTTGTTCAGTCTTCACAAGACTTGGAAGAATGGACACTTGCCCAATATGGGTTAGGACGCATCTATGTCGCAATCTCTAAACCTTCAGAAGCACTCAATGCCTACCAACAAGCCCGAACAGAATTCCTATTTCTGGGAGACGCTCAACGAGCAGCCGTTTTTGATTGTCGGATCGACAAATTAAAAACCCAGTAAATTCCACAGACTTGCCTTCTAATTTTTGTCAGAAAGAATACTCTAAACAGAATCAGGTAGCGATAATGCCGTGGAAGTTTGCGCCATTTATATTAACTATAGATTGCATAAAATATGAATATATATTTTGCGTGTTGACCCAGTGCTGAATACAGATAAAACATCTTTTCAACCAGAGAACCTATTGTTTATCGGTCTATTTTTGAGACTAAATTTCTGAATCTGTAGCTTAAGATTCAGCCTTGACTTGCTTTCTACCAGGCGCTCTGCCGCAATCTTGCTTGATTTCTGCGATCTCTTGAAGCAATATATCCGATTAACCTGAGATTATTAAGAAATTCTGTAGGGGGTTGATTTATAATTCAAACTTTACTAGAAAGAGAAGAAGCATCTTCCACTCGATTCACTTTTTTGTAGTTCTAAGTACCAAAACCTAGCTATTACTCGTTCCTGTTTCTGGGTGCGTTTACAGATTAATAGTTTGAAGGGATTGTGCGT
Source organism: Leptolyngbyales cyanobacterium (assembly GCA_038231055.1). Classification (GTDB taxonomy): domain Bacteria; phylum Cyanobacteriota; class Cyanobacteriia; order Leptolyngbyales; family Leptolyngbyaceae; genus Phormidesmis_A. The sequence goes on along the minus strand of JBBRMC010000001.1, from coordinate 72,124 downwards.
TTAGTGCAACTACAAAGCAACCGCTAATCAGGTCGGCGTTGAAAGATTTTTTGAATAGCTCACTTAAGCTCCAGAGCCGGAACGACCTTCTCACATTGACCTTGAGCCTTTTTTAGAACTCATTGAATTGACTCGCTACCCATCTTGAACTGTTGAAGAGATGACCCGATCGCCATCTCTGCGGGTCTCATCGTAATATTTTCAGACCAGAAACACTACCTGAGTAAGCTTTAGGCTTACCGGAGGAATATGCCATCACCGATCTCGCGAGCGTTGAAGCGTCGAGTTCAGTCACCGTTGCATCTAACTGCATTTCCAAAGTTTCGTCTGTTTGTGACTGCTGCTCTAATTTCCATAAGCGTTTTGTTTACAAGCACGATCGTGAACCCGGCTACGATCGCGCTTGCAGGGTTTATCGTTCTGGGTTACGTTGCTGTTGCATTAATTGTGATTAATTCGCTACCTGAACTGTTGAGATTCTTACGTTCTCGACTGTGGTTTAGCGTTTTTCTCGGTGAAATCTTCTTTGCCATCATTACTGTTCCTGCGAATGCTGCAATCTTTGACACTGCCGAAAAATATACGAGTGGAATTTTTGGGCAATACATTGATGGCAGCATGATCACCCTCATTTTTGGGTTTCTGCGAATCAGTTCATTCATTATGGGAGCCGCATTTGTGATGCTGGCATTAGAGAAAGCAAGACATGGTGAGAACTGGCAACCGTTTGCTTGGAATGCGTTTGCCGTCTTGATGGTCGTTGTGCTAGTCGAGGGGATGTCTACACTATTTCTTTCCACAACCGCCGCAACGCCCTCTGCATCCCCTAGACCTTAAGAGCGTCAAAGAGAGGTGAATGTGTCTGACTCTCGAAAGTTTCGTCGCGTCAATCCTAGTTTGGGTAGTCATCCCAGTTTTGGTCCGATTCCCGTGGGACAGTTGTTCCCGGTGGGCATTAGCATTGGGGTCTCTTACCTGATTTTTGAGATGTTGCTGGGCTGGGGACTAACTTGGGTCGCTTTATCGGCTCTTTGGTCAGCGAGTTCTTGGTGGATTTTGACGGGGGACAAGAATTGGAAATTGCTAAATAAATTCGTCACGGTTCCACAATGGACGTGCAAATTTCGGTCATATCAACGATTGTTAGGAGCGTCTCATGCCAAACAAGCTCGGAACCGAAAAGCTGATTTTTAAGCCGTTTGAAGATGAATCGGATTTGGAATGTCTATTCTCTCTATTGCTGGGAGAAAGAAGGATTGGGGGATGCCTGCTGCGACAGGGGCGAGACCGCTTCTGCTTGCGATTTGCTTTTCGGATCTCTAGTATTCACACCTTCTTGTCTGATGAGCAGATTGAAGCGACGCTGTTACGGTTGGAGGAAGGATTGCGAGGACTGCCAGAAGGGGAAAGCCTGCGGATTCATTTCCGATCGTTTGCCAGTGACTCTGAGCGACAGCAAGAACTTGAAGCACTAGCCGAAGCCTCATCGATTCCTGAACTTCAGTTTTTACTGTTTAGCCAGCAGCGCTATACCCGTGAATTGAGTGAACAAGGATTCCGTCAACCCAAGGAGATTTTGCTCTTTGCAACGTTCACTATCGAACCTGGAAAAGCTACGACAGCCGACACGATCGAGCGCATGATCGCTTCACTTGTGGAATCCTACGAGGTTTTCAAAGGGCGAAAATCGCAATTGGAGGAAGTTCGGTATCAGCACGTTCTGACTCAGGGCTTTAAAGCGGGGTATCTGCATTGGGAACAACAACTCAACACACGGATGGGATTAGGAGCCGTTCCGTTAACCGTTGAGGAGTTGTGGCAAGTGATTTGGTCAGAGTTTAACTGTTCTGCGCCTCCACCTATTCCTCAATGCTTGGTGTTGAGTGAGAGCGAAGAGGGGTTGGTTCTGAATGAGGAAGTCAATGATTCATTTCATGCGGTGACGGTGGCGATTCGAGGGGAACGAGGGCAGCGATCGACTCCCAAGGGCGATCGGGAATGGGCGTATGTGAAAGATCGGTTCGTGGGGGTGATGACCTTTGATGCGAAGCCTGGGGGCTTTGCCAGCCATGAGCATCAGTTGTACTACCTATGGAAAGCCATCAGCCAATTTTCAGATTGCGAGATTGTGTGTGAAATTAGTCGCGCTGATGAACATTCAACTCGTGCGAGTTTGCAGCTATTGACCCGGCAAAATCTCACGCTAACCGAACGTGCGAGTACCAAAAACAATCTGGATGTCGTGGCACAACTGAAAGCCCAAGGCGGAGCCGAAGCCCAAGCCAAGATTTGGCAAGGAGCAGCGCCGATTTGGTTTGCAGGAGTGGTGCTCATTCATCGCACCAGTCCAGAAGCATTGGATGAAGCTTGTCAAAAGCTAAGTAATTGCTTTGGAAGTGGAGAACTGAATCGAGAGCGAGAAATCGCTTGGAAGATTTGGCTGCAAACGCTGCCGATTACTTGGCATCGTTTGTTGGATGGGCGACGGCAACTGTATTTCACGGATGAGGTGGTTGGGCTGTTGCCATTGGCTTGCACGAGAGCGATCGACGCAGAAGGGATGGAATTCATCTCGCGTGAAGGTGGAATGCCCGTCTATCTTGATTTTGTCACTCAGCATCGCAGCGCTGCCTTGCTGGGGCAGACTCGCATCGGGAAATCTGCTGTCAGTTCTGGCATGATTACTACGGCTCTGGCATACGGATTTAGTGTGGTTGGATTAGACTACGCCCGTGAGGATGGCACGACTACGCTAACTGATTTGGTCAATAGCTTCGGAGAGGCTGGAGCATGGTTCGATGTCGGAACTTCAACCAACAATCTGTTTGAAATGCCGGATTTAAGAGCGCTCTCCCTCGATCAACAAGACACCCGGAAGAACAGCTACTTGGCGTTTCTGGTTCGGGCGTTAGAAGTGATGGTGATGGGAGCCACCAGCGATCAACGATTAGGGAAACGCATTCATGCCATCTTGTGGAAAGGATTGTCTGCTTTCTTTGCTGATTCAGACATTCAACATCGCTACGATGCAGCATACGATCATGGCTTCGGCAGTTCTGCATGGCAGCGAATGCCGACAATCATAGATTTTCTAGAGCTTTTAGAACGGTTTGATTTCTCTGGCTTAATCTCGGTTGGCAGCATTGCAGAAGCCTTGGCGGAAATTCGATTGCAGTTATTGTCTTGGGTACAAAGCCCGGTGGGGAGGGCAATCGCGCAACCCAGTAATGTGCGATCGGATGCTCAATTGATGATCTATGCCCTGCGAAATCTAACCAATGACGATGAAGCCGCTGTTTTAGCGTTGTCGGCTCAGGCGTTGGCTCTAAGGCGTGCGCTAGAGTGTCCGAATAGCTTGCTGATTATCGACGAGAGTTCTGTACTCTACAAGTACGATGGCATTTCTCAAATCATTGGGCAAATCTGCGCCACGGGCGGCAAAGCCGGAATTCGGACGCTAATTATTAGCCAAGATCCTGATGCAATCTATAACTCTGCGGCTGGGCAACAGATTCTTCAGAACCTGACTGTGCGCTTGATTGGAGCGATTCAGGGGTCAGCCGTTGAATCATGTTGCCGGATTTTTGGTTACGATCGCTCCGTTTTGCTTCCCAATACCGATGAGAGTTTTTTGCCCGATCGTGCTCGGCTTTGCTCCCATTGGTTGATGGATGTGGATGGACGATTGCAGCAGTGTGATTACTATCCATCTCCCGAATTGCTGGCAGCCGTGGCTAGTAATGTTCCAGAACAACAGGCACGATCGCGAGTTATGGCACAGTTTGCAAATAAGTTCGAGGGGTGGTCAGTGTTCGCCCAGCAATACACGGCTGCTTTACGCTCTGGTCAATCTCTACAGACGTTAGGGAGAAGCCCTCAGCTAAAAGTTTTGAGCGACTTGCCAACGCTTAAAGATACATCGGATCTAATGGTTTCTGAAATGCAGGAGGTGACGTAAATGGTCATTAAGCGGAAACGCAAGAATCGGTTTCTCCAAATTGGAATAGGCGGGGCTGCGATCGCCTCTCTCGCCCTCTCGTCGCTGGCAGTCGCCTCGCTATTGCCTGGAACTCCTGATATCTTTGGTGCGCTCAATCAAGTTAAGGATAATTCTCTCAATTCTATTCTGAACGGTGGAAGTGATTCGCCTTGGTCTGAGAAGATTCCTGGAGTTTCGACGCAATCTCCTGGGGTTAATTCAGGCAGTTTGTGGGGGAGCAATGCACCTTTGTCAGAAGGAATACCTGGACAAGCTGAACGGATTGCAAGTAACTATTTGCTCTGTCAGTTGGTAGGTGATTTCGGATCGCTTCCCATTTCGATTCCAGGGCTTCCGGTAAGCGAGTGTGCTTCTCAGAATCAAAGTGCAACCACAACTCAATCGGGTGACGTGATTGTACCAACAGAAAGCGCAGGAACTCCAATTGCAACGATCGGGACACTCGGACCCAATCCCTTTGAAATTAGAGGAGAGCAACCCGGACCTCCTAAAATGGCTTCGGTTTATGATGCTTTGACCCTTAGCCCGATCGTGCGGCAGCGAGATTTGTCTAATCTATATGACCAAACTCTGTCTCGGTCAACGGCTGCACCAATGGTTGGCAAAACGGGAACGCAGTGGATGACTAATTCTGTTCAAAGCACTAGCAAGGTGATTGAGAATTCTCAGAAATCCGCAAAAGCAATTCATCAGTTAGCAGAAGCCTCTAAATCTCTGTCTGTCACTCAGAATGTGATGAAAAATTCCGCACAAATGCAAGATTTAACGGCATTGATGCTGGTAGATCAAGCGGTGATCAATGGAAAAGTTCATGCGTCGTTATTGGGAGTGCAGCAAGAACAAGCCATGCTGCTGCTCAATCAAGCGAATCTCAGCGAGGGCATTGATGAGATGAATCGACGACAGCGATCGGAGCGGTTGATCGAAGCATCTGCGGCTGCTCGATCGCCGCTCTACATTCCCGGTTTATATCCTTCAGAGTCACAAGGAGGACAATAGATGATGTATTACAATCGGGTTCTCGCTGCTGTGGGCGGTAGTGATTTTGTGGGTGATAGTCTACGTTCAAGCAAGGATATTTCCGCAGCATGGCAGCAGAACTGGCAAATCATCTTTGAAAAACCGAGTGGCTTGTATCAAAGCCTGAATTACTTTGCCACTTTAATTGCGGTAGGTGCATTTCTGTTTTTTGTGGTGGTTTGGACACGAGAGATGATTACAACGGGACTTCTACCTTCTTTAGATCGCCTCATGTGGGTCATTCTGGTCATGCTGTTGCTGTGGCAGAACGGATTTTGGCTATCAAAACTGACGCTTGGAATTCACAAAATGATTGAGGGCGAGTCACAGAAAATTCTGAGTATTCAGTTGGGTGAACTCAAAATGGGCGATGCTTTGCAGGACGTTGTGTTGACGGCTGATGCTAAAAATACAATTCGCGCTTTGTATGGGGAGTGTCAATCGAAAACAGGACAGGCGCAAATTGATTGCTTCAACAAAGCAACGGATCAAGCACAGTCAATTATTGACCAGTACGAAAAAGGGTGGGGTAAAGGAACCCTAAATGGGCTTCGTCGTTGGTTTGATAGTGTCGTTAAAATTCGCGAAGATCTGAAGAAAAAAGCAGGAGAGCCGGAGGCAGTCGCTAACGCTGACCCGTTTGTTTTGCTCCATGCTGGCATTATTGCAACCACTGACACCGCTCAACAGGCTGCTGCACGACAAACGCTCAAGGGCTGGCAGTGGGCGTTCGCGAATCTGATCGAGGCATCTCTGCTGTTAACGGCATTGACCGGACCTGTCGCGATCGCGGGTTCCCTTCTCCCGATCGGGACTCGTCCCATTTGGGCATGGCTTACAGGAATGTTCTCGTTGGGTATGGCAAAGATTTACTACAACATCGTGGTCGGCTTAATCGCGACTGTGATTGTGAATGCTCAAGCCCAGAATGAGAGCGATTTTGGTTTTGTTGTGTTGTTGTCAATTCTCGCGCCTGTGCTGTCTGTAGCGTTAGCCGCAGGAGGTGGATTAGCAGTCTACCGAGGGCTGAGCAACGGAGTCATACAGATTATTTCAACAGGGTGGCAAGTCGCTCGACAAGCCGCTGGAATTGCACTCAAGCTTTAATCATGAGGATAATCTATGCAGATTTCTGAGTTGCGACGACGGTTGAAGCGATTGCCCGTCGATGAAAGTGATATTTTACCGATCGCATTTGTTGGGCTGGTGTTTGGAGAAGTGATTTTGGCGATCGGGCTAGTTTGGGTCGGTCATTCTGTGGCTCAAATCGCGAACAAACCCGCTCCGACTTTAGTGCAGCAAGTAGATGGGCAAGCCTTTGCAGTTCGGGCTGCCGATCGTGAGCATCGGGAACCTGAAGTAATCCGACAACTGATTCACGAATGGGTCGCTTTTACCTACACCTGGTCTGGAAAACTGCCTTCAGAAAACGCCAAAGAAAAAGGTCAATCGTTGGCAGATGAAGGAATACAGACCAAAAATGGGCGCGTCCCAACGGTTGCATGGCAAGCTTCTTTTCTGCTAGCAAGTGATGCAAAATCTAACTTTCGAGAAGCATTTTTAGAGGAGCTGACCAAGATTCCGGGTGCAGAGGGTGTTTTCTCTGGCTCGACCAAAACGGTGATGGTCATTCAGCACGTTTCTGAGCCAGAGTTGCTGGCAGGTGAAACGGGACGCTGGCAAGTCGATGTTGTCGCGAATTTGATTCTCTTCGATCGTGCCCATCCTGCCGGAAATACGGTTCCTTGGAACAATTCGTACATTGTCAGATCTGTTGATCCGCCTCAAACACCACTTCCTGATAAAGCCTCTGACTATCAGCAAATCATTTATCAACTCCGCCAACGTGGATTAGAGATTGAAAACATTGTCCCCTTTCAGGAGCGAAAGTCATGAGTTCAAATGGAAGTGATCCGCAATCCCAGAAGCTATCCTCTGAGGATTTGAAACGATGGGCGAGAGTTCCGCAACCGTCTCAATCGTTGGTTACAGAAAACGAATTTACGCCAGAAAAAGCAAGACACCCCCGCCCACTTTCAGGACATCCTGTGATTAAAATCGCTCTAGTAAGCGGACTGACGCTACCGATTTTTGCACTGGCAGGGACGATGATGAATGCGAATCGTCCGACCCCACAGGCTGCTACCTCGCCTAACGTTCCACCTTCTCCAAACGCCACCAATGAAACCTCGGACGCTAAAACGATCGTGGCACAGCGAGAAGCGTTAGGACAAACGCAAGCAAATTATGCGCTGAAAGAACAACAAGATCGGCTTAAACAGCAGCCACCCTTAAATCAGGAGACACCGAAGGGTCTTCCAGGTGTCAAAACACCCGCAAAGCCAGAAACTCGCAAGGTCGCTCCTGTAGAACCTGTTGCCTCTCCTCAGCCCGTCAGTTACACGCCCCCGACTCCCGTTTTACAGCGCATTCAGTCTCCACTTCGGATATCTGCACCTGTTCCCATTGCGCCGACGGCTTCTGCATTCCGTGAGCCAGAACAAAATACCTACGATCGCTACATTGCTCTGACGCAAATGGGCAGTTATGGACAGATAGTAGCTGAGAAGGAAACGGCTTCTGCTCCTTTGGATTCGGCTGCGGAGCCTGGAATTTCTGTTGAGCCAACCACGATCACAACAACATCAAATCTTGAACCATCAGGAATTGATGCTCAAGAAGAAGCTGCAATCTTGCAAGAACAGCCTCAGAAAACCATTCTGGCATCTACAAAAACTGAGGGGATTCTTGCTACGCCAATCATTCTGGATGAGAAAACAAAATCTGGTGAAAAAGCGCAGCAAGGTCGATTTACGATTCAAATTACTTCACCGCTCAAGGCTCAAGACAACTCGATCGCTTTACCAAAAGGCACTCAACTCATTGCCGAAGTGGATTCGATGTCTGACAGTGGTTTGGTGAAATTGAACGTTGAGTCAGCGATCGTCAATCAGGACGGACAATCTCTTGAAATTAAACTTCCGCCTGAAGCCATTCAGATCACAGGACATGAAGGACAGCCGCTCATTGCAAAGCAGTATGGCGATAAAGCAGTCGCAGCGATGGATAGAAAAATGGCTCTGTTAGGAGCATTGAATAAAGCTTCAGAACAATTCACTCGCCCAAGTTCTTCAAGCATTATCAGCAACAATTCAAGCATTCTTTCTAGCGTTCAAAATTCAAAATCCAATGTGCTTGCTGGAATTATTCAAGGCGGTTCAGAGGCATTGCTCAGTTCAATAACGCGAAGGAATCAACGCGCAATTCAAGAAGCTTCTCAACAGCCTAATATCCGGTTTCTACCTGCTGGAAGTTCTGTTGATATATACATTAATCAGTCCATGTCTATTCCTGTAACTTTGACTACCGCTTCAGTTCAGTCGTCTGATGTTATTCGAGATATTGAGCGTCCTGATGAAAACAATTTACCTGAGATTGGACAAGACACTGAAATTCGGTCTGTGAGAAGCCAAACTACTCCCGAAACCACTTCTCCAGCCATACCAGCTTCCGATCGAACACCGTCTCCAGCATCAATGTTCACTCCTGAAAGGTCAAAGTCTTATGAGACTGAAACATCTTCTGAGCGTTAGTTTGCTTACATTCAGCTTAATTGTCCCGACTGCGACACAAGCAGCATCTCCTCTAAAAACAATCACCGTTGAGCAAGCACGAGGACGATCAAGCCAGTTACCCACGATTCTTGTTTGGATAGGTTCGGGGATAAATCTGAGCTTTATTCCAACCGGAGAAACGATCCAACGGGTGTGGCTTGACGATCCTAGCCGAGTTACCTTGGACTTTGATGCGCCCTTATGCCAAGGCAGAGACGGTCGATCATGCGGCAAGACTTCGACATCCGTAATCCATTTGCGGCGAATTCGTCCTTTGAATTGGGCTGGACTACCGCAAGCATCTTCTACCCTACTTACGGTAATTACTGAAGGTTCAGCAGGGCGACAAATTTATCAGTTTCGGGTCGCTTACGGCTCTGGTACTCCGCAGTACAGCACATTAGAAGTTCGCGGAAATGGTAGCGGTTCTATCAGATTGAGTCGTGTAGAGCGAGGATTGCAGGTTGCGATCGCAAAAGGATTAGTCAACTCTAACGCTCGAATTATCGCGAAAGTAAATCAGTTCCTAACACTATCACGCAACGGAACGGAGGTTTCGGCAGCCGCTCAACGGAGTGGAGTGTCGTTAAAGCTGGTGAATAAACTCGCAGAACTCGGAACTCGCTAACCTTCGCTGAGTTAACTTTTGAACAACTCATGCGCCATAAAACTGCCCTTAGAATTTTGGGTTTATTTCTCGTCGGAATTTGTTTTATTTTCGGACTGGGGGTGATGACGATCTCAAGCTTAAACCGAGTGAACGCACAAATGCAGCCCAGTAGTTTTGTTCGGACACAAGCCTATACTCAGGGCAATTTAACGACCTCTGTACCCGACTGGAATCAGGTCACGTTTGCATCTCTCCCACCCATCGGTCAGAGTAAAGAGTTTGTGCCTTCAAATGGAGTGTCTCTGGGCGATGACCTTTCGCGCAGCATTCAAACGGGCATGACACCGGATCAGTATCTCAAGCTCGGAGATTTTCAAGACAGTTTTTATCTGCAAAGTCTAACGCTGCAAACAGTTTCATCCATTTCTCAAGCTCACTATGATTTGTCGAAAGTTGCACTGGACAGTTTTAATGTAGTTCGAGAGCAGACACTCAGCAACCTCGTTCAGGCAATTCCGGGACTCGGTGATTTCTCAATTGAGCAAGTCCCGCCCATTAAAGCCCTACTTGAGCAATCCCAAGAACTATCGAGCAAAACAGTGAATGAAGTCTTACAATTAAGACCAAATTTAAAGGATTTGAAGCTCGGCTCGATTAATCTGAACCAATTTAGCATTACTGATATTCCTGGGCTAAAGGATGTCCCTCTAGAAAATCTACAGCATTGGCAGAATAGTCTAATTGCCGATGTTCCTGGTTTGAAAGATACTCCGTTCAGCAAGTTTCCGGCTTCTGTGGTGGCGGCAGGGGCGATCGGAGTTGTTGATATTGCTTATGGAGAGAAAGAGAGCGATCGCACAAACACAATCAGTGGCAGCGATGTCCAAGGATTTCAAGTCCCATGTCAGCAAAACTGTGCATATGCCGAACTCACTGGAGCGCAGGAACTTCACGGGAAACAATGGATTTCTGGCAAATCCCAAAAAGTGAAAGGAGGACATGGACCATTAGCAGCCGTGAATGGTGGACAAGAGCCAACGGGGAGGCATCCCTATGGAGAGGCTTTCAAAGTCGTGATTTGGGATGTAGTGGAATCAGAAGGGCGAGTTGATACGGCACTTTTCTTTCGGATCTGTCACCGTGTTCTCGGAGTCGGCAAAACCTGCACACCCTACTTCATCGGACCTATCCCATTCATGAGCTATCACGAAAGCAATCCCATCTTAGTCGGCTTACTCGATAGTAAAGGAGGTGCCACAACTGGGGCTTCGATTCCACAGGAAATCTTGGAAAAAGCGAAAGCCGCAGGAGTCCCATTTTCGGCTGAAGAGGCTGATTTCTCAGACAGTTCGCTATGCGGAACCGGTCTTGGAGGGGTCGATTTAGCAGCTTTGGCAGGCGGCATTAGCGGCATTGAAGGCGGTTACAGTTCCGCAGGTTATTACGACCCAGAAGCAGGCGGAAGAGGATTGGGACGCTATCAGTACATGACTTTTCGGAGTGACACTCGATCGCTGATTTCTAAGCATCCAGGCGGTAGCGATTTTCTCCGTCGAGCCGACATGAATGATAATTCATCCGCATATCGAGCCGCGTTAGAACGAGAATTACCCACTTATTTCACTCAAGCGGATCAAGATGCGCTGTTCAAACAAGACCAAACGAATAACATTCGGGTTGCGATGCAACAAACTGATCCGACGACAGGACAACCGTTTGCAGGAACTCGACTGATTGAGCGGTTGGGTCAGATTCACTTTGGCGGAGCAAATTCCACGATCGACGGCAGCAGTTCAGATATTCATGGTCGCCTCAGCCTCTACAACTACGGCAAAGAACTCGCTCAAAATTATCAAACTGCTTCCAAGAAAATCGGCAAAGCCCCTTGTGGGGGAGAGGGTAGGGTCACAGGCAAGATGGTTTACCCAGAAGGAGCCAACGCACCCATTCCACAAGGAGGCTACTTTGGAGCAGATAGAGGCGATCATTCTCATGCAGGTCTTGATTTCTCTGTGCCAATGGGAACGCCAATCAAAGCCGCAGATGGGGGAACTGTCGAGTTCGCCGATCGGACTGATCCCGATGGCTATGGAACACTGATTATCATCAATCATGCCAATGGACTGAAAACCTACTACGGACATCCCAGCCGCATTCACGTCAAGGCAGGTCAGAAAGTCTCTCAAGGACAAGTCATTGGAGGAGTCGGCGCGGAAGGTGACTCAACAGGTGCCCATCTGCATTTTGAGGTTCGGCGCAATGGAACCCCGGTTGATCCGATGCCATATTTACAGCGAGGGAACCGCTGATGAACAATCGTCGCTGGCTACTGCTCGGAATGTTTTTAGCGATCGCACTTCTGGTTGTTCTTACAAAGCCTTTGGCGATCTCGTTCCATAACACGATTAATTTCTCGGATGCACAAGCGATCGAGATGGGAGCCAAACCACAACCTGTTGGCACAAAAGTTCCATCTCAAGTGTTGACTTGTGTTCCGAACGAAGGAGCAAAGTATGAATTGTTGGGAACCGTTCACGATCGCGACACCACGTATCATCTTCTCTCGATTTACGAGTATGCCGATGAAGATCCAAAAGAACGATGGGATGTGCTGATTCAGCAAGATCAGGCAGGATGTTTATTGCTTCAACATCTCGGTTCTGGGCTAAAGCCGTTGAGTGCTTATATGCCCTTAGAAATTGCTAAACAGCTTGAGCTTCAGCGTTATCAGCATTGGATTGAAAAAGCAGGTGGGAAAGAGAAATTTCAGAGCGTATTTAGCAGCCAATTCTCTGATTCGGGTGTGCCCCGTTATCTCTCAGCAGAGCAAGTCTGGGCTTTGACGAAATTGAGCATTCAGCTTCCGCAAACTTACAAAATTCTCAACTCTAATCCTTAATTTAGTTAAACCTTATGTATCAGAAGTTTCGATATCTTCGTATCCATATTTTGGCATTCACAGCATTGTTTTTGATTTGTGCTTGTAATCCTGCGACGGCTGAAAGTAGAAGCCAGTGGACTTATTTATCACAAGCAAAACTGCCTAGCTTGCAGAAACAGTTACAGCAAAAATACACTAACAATGCTATTTCCATAGACGTGGGAAGGATGCGAGTTTTGACGATCGAACAGAATAATAAATCTCTCTACTTGATTGACACTCGTGTTTCTCTAGAGCCGAATCGAAGGCAATTGAACCCAACGTGCGGAGCGGCAGGATGCTCGATCGTGGGCTACCTCCAAACCGGAAGTAGCTACCAAGAAGTCCTATCTATTTACCTTGATCCCGCTCCACCTCAAGGAAAACTTCTGATTGAGCCGACATCAACGGTTCAGAATGGGCTTCCCTGCTTGAACTTCAATCAGCGCAAAGTTAAAACCAGGCAAACCGAAGTCGTGCAGTGGTGTTACGACGGACAACGCTACCAATTTGTAAGTTCAACTCTCCAGCAGCAATGAGCAAATCTTTCCAGACCGTTCAACCCGTTTCCCATCCACTTCAAGACTTGAGCAATAGCACGATCAGGCTACTCAAATCTGAATTGGGGTTGATGCTGCTGGTGTGTGTGGCGTTTCTGGTTTTCATGTCGATATTTGATGGTCAAAAGAAAGGCAAGCTGGCACAAGGGCGATTTGGCGGACGCTGGGAGAAATGGTCAGCCGTCCGTCTAGCAAATCGACAGATTCGAGAGCAGGCGCATAATCAAGTAACGCTCTGGGCAGGAACACCGAGAGAACTACGCATCGAAGCACCCAGGTTAAAACGACTCTGGGCAGAAATCAGAACACTACTCTTAGACTCGCCACCCACCCTGCATCTTGCTCATGCTCAACAAGGCATCATTGTTTGCGGTGCGCCAAATTCTGGTAAAACTTACAGCGTTATTGATCCGTGTATTCGCGCTGCCGTTCATCAAGGGATTCCCTGTGTCATTTACGATTACAAGGGCGATCAGCTTAAAACTCATGCAGCTTACGCCGCTTCTCAAGGCTATGAGGTAGCTGTATTTGCTCCAGGTTATGCCTACAGCAGTGTGATCAATCCACTGGATTTTCTCAGAGATGATGGCGATTCGTTGATGGCACGACAGTTAGCGATCACGATCAATCGCAACGCGCAACGCTTCTCTGGTGGGAAAGAAGATCCATTTTTTGCAGAAGCAGGTGAAAAACTTGTGGAAGGGTGTTTTCTGCTGGCAAAGAGTACCCCTTATCTCGATATGGTGATGGCGTATTCGATTCTTGGGTTGTCAAAGTTAGAAGCACGACTGCAATTTGCCAAAGAGCAAGGGCGATTAGATGAGTTTGTCGAGGCAAGCTTCCAGCAGTTGTTACAGTCGGCGGAGTCTGAGAAAACGGTGGCTGGAATTTTAGCCACGGCTGAACGCGCGATCGGGTCTTTCGTCCGTCGTGATTTGCTTCCTAGCTTTCTGGGCAAATCCAGCATCTCGCTCGATATGCAAGGCAAGCAAATGCTGTTTCTACAAGTGGATTTACAGAAGCAGGATGTCGTCGCACCTCTGATCGCCGCAGTGTTGCATCTAGTAATCATGCACAATTTCTCAGGCGTTCGGAAGAAACCGTTATTAGTTTCCCTCGATGAAGTTCGGACTGTTTATCTTCCCGATCTGCCCAAGTGGGTGAATGCGTTTCGCTCCTTTGGGTTTGTTCCGCTGATTGGCTATCAAAACTTTGCCCAAATTCAGGAGATTTATGGACGTGATGCCTCAAAAGCGTTGTTTGCGGGGTGTGGAACGAAGGTGTTTTTCAACCCCAGAGATGAAGAAACGGCGCGAATGGTGTCTCACTATCTGGGTGAGGAAGAAGTTTTGTTAAAAACACGATCGCGCAGCTATGGACGCAACGGTAGTTCGAGTCAATCTGAACAGTACCACAAACGCCCGTTGCTGACGGTTGAACAACTCCTCAAGTTTGATCAGGGCGAGTGTGTTGTGATCAATCCTGGCTACAAAGGATCTGGAGAAGCCTCCGTTCCACTGCGAACCAAAATCAAACTTCCAAAACAGGACGATGCGACCCAACGAAGAAGTGAGGAACTTTGGAAGCTCGTACAACAACGATTAGAGAAACGAACCTCTGGTCGCGTTCAAGACCATCAAGCCCTGCGTGAAGCGCTACAGATTCGTCGAGCCTTAGCAGAGAGACTATTTCCGTTGCCGTTTAAGGAGACAGAAGATGAGTTTGATACGGATACTTCGCCAGAACCTATTTTTGATTCAAGAGCCAATCCCCCGCATGTTGAAGTTCCCGCACCGATTAACATTTCTCCTCCCATAATCACCGATGATCTCAAAGAGTTTGTCTAACCGTTCCATCTGGAATCGTAACTGTATGTCACAAATTTTGCTCACGCCCAAACAAACTGAATCTTTGTTGAGAACTTGGGGACTATCTGAGGCTACGATCGCTGTCCTCATTCACGAACCCGAACTCGTAGTGCATCTGGAAGAAGTGCGATCGCGCCCTCCGTTTCCACCAGGCTATGTGCCCGCCGTTATTGAAGAATTATTCGACGACCTTCCGTATCGTCGTTGGGAATTGGGTCATTCGCTGCCAGCCTATGAGCGTCAATGCTCCCCAGACTACGAGCCGCCGTTCGTAGAGTACAGCTTTGACGATGAGACGGCACTATTTCATGTGCAGGGAGAAATCATCGTGAATCGCGTCACTGCGATCTTGGAGTATGCAAACCGTTTAGATTGGCTCATGCCAGAGGTCTAAAATGATTCATTCAACAGTGAGTCCGAGTGATGCAGATGCGGCTCAACGCCAGGTGGATCAACTGTTCATCATTCTGCAACAGACGCTACAGGATACGATGCAATGGCTTGCGGCTCGGAGCCAGCAACCGCCTCAACCAGAAGGGGTGCTGCGGATTTGGATGGGGAATGGAAGAGACAATCGCATCTTACGCCAAGTTTACGGTCCAATGGCAAATGGTAAAAATCGCAATGACCTCACGCCCGAACGACTGAGATCGCTCCTCAATGCCCTTCAAGAACCCGTGATGGAAGGGGCTGATCTGGCTCAATACGCTAGACGGAACCCCGCGATCGAGATCAAAATCGACGATGTAACCCTATTTCGTCAGGAACGGGATGGCGTTGTTACGGTCAATCAGATCCAGCAACAGATTCAGAATGCGCCAACTCAATTACAACCCTCACCCCCACAAGTAGGGTCGCCTGAAGCCTCAGATCAACCGTTGCCGTCCTCAGAACAAGTGCAGCAGATCGCTCACGTTGCTCGACAGCTCATGAATCCCCTGGGCGAATTAGAGTCTCCATTGCTGACGAAGGCGGGATTCGGCGATTTCACCTTGGAGCATGACGTAGACACTGATGCGTTGACGATTTCTAAAGGACAGCAAGCGATTGTGCGAGATCACGCTGGGCAACTTGAGAACTTAGGGGTGACGGTGGCAGATTCAGAAGTCTTCCGATCGTTGGGTGAACGAATGCTGAGAACGTCCGCTATTCAGCCATCGGAACGTAAGCAACAAGCAGAAGATATTCAGGATCGATCAGGTCTGCGAACACCAGAAGTAGTTTCAAGATCACAAAACACATTATCTTCTGAAATCGCTAGAGTGGCAGACCGACAAATCGCACAACTTCCAAATCAACAACTTCAGAAGTTCTTTCAGCGAATGGTTCAAGGAACGGCAACCTGGCTCAATCAGGCGTTATATGATTGGCAGCTCAAGACGATCGCGCATACGGCACTGCAAGCCTTTCAACGAGGCTACGATCGCACCGCCGAGGAATCCTATCGAGTTGGGGAATTTACCGTCAGTCGGCAATTAAAAGAGCAGTTCTTGATCACCGATCGGGCAGGTGCCGTGATGCAATTTCAAACGGTATCCGGCAGAGTTAAGCCGATATCCATTGGCAATTCGCTTCGAGACGTTTCAGGCGATCGCACCACCCAACCTTTCATCCACAACGCGATCGTTCAGCTTTCTTCCAATGTGCCGCAAGGACGACCTGAAGCGGATTTCGCCTTCCGGGTGGGTGAAGCAGAACAAACGATTCGAGATTTTTTAGCATACATGAAGACTTCGGTGTGGGACTACGATCGAGGCAAATTTCGACTCGAAATGGTGAATAACCAAGTGCTAATCACCTCAAAACAGGATGGACGCGGACAGATTCATGGAGCCGCGAAAGTCATGCAGAAAAACAACCGAGAGAAATTGGTTCCGCAGCCGACTCGACTCACTTGGAAAGACCTGGAACACATCGACCACATTCGAGACAGATTGAGAGTCAGGATCGAAGCAGACCAAACTCAAAGCCCGACAAAGCAACCTGTCCCCATTCAACCCACGTCCCAGCAACCAAAACTGCGTCAAGTTTCACAACCATCCCGATGGCAGCCCAAACGAGTTGAGCTAGAGTAGCACTGAAGCAGTGAACGGAGGGATTTCCGATGGCACGCTGGGAGTTTGAGCAATGGCACGCGGCACAGGCTGCAAGAGAGATGGCGAGAAATCCCTTTCCGCTATTGATCGTTGGGATTTTGGTTACAATCTTTTCGGCTACACCAATGGGGAACCGAGAACAGAAGCCTACTCCAGAGGAATATGTGAATCGTGCTGAATCCTGTCAGGCGGGGCTAACGTGCGATGGGGCACTGAATGATGTCCAGCAAGCGATCGACCTTGATCCAAAATTAGCACGAGCTTACGTGATTCGAGCGAGTTGGACACTGAAACGACAGGGTTCAGTTCAGTCTGCTCTGCAAGATTATCGAAAAGCCCGATCGCTCTATCAGGAACAACAGCAGGATTTTGAAGCTGGCGAAATCAGTCGTCGGGCAATCTCAAAACTTGAGCGAGGAGAAGCCCTCGCCTGCTTACCCACGAATCCGATAAAACCCTTTGATTGTCTGTAGAAATCGCTGGTTTGAATCATTTCTATTGGCAGAGCGAGATCGCACCGACTTCATCTCGATCGCTTGTTTTTGGTTAGTGTGTTAGTGAGAGTAGCGATCGCACGAATCAGACTTGCGGTGGCGTTGATGGGCTTTTCGGTAGTGCCGAGAAATAGAGTCAAGACGAGCACCCAAGAGAGCGGATTTGTTGGGTCGATCGGAATCTGGGGCAAAGTCGTGGGAAGTTGAGGCTCGATCGATTGAATGGGTTGGGTGGATTGAAGATTCATCATGATTGAGTTGCCGCGTATTGGGTTGATGAATCCAGTAAAAGATTTGGGGGATCTCCCAAGGCAAGAGCAGAAGTTTATTCTCGGAATCGCCTGAGCTGAGTAGGATTGGTTACATTGGGAGAGGGAAATTTGTTTGCAATCCCCCAAACTTCCCCCAAACTTTTTGATATTCGTAGACTGATCCAGCTATGCCCAGCTCTCAAAAGAAATCCTATGGTCCGATTGTGCACGCTCGCGTCTGCCGAGTGTTGAAGGGGATTTTGGAGGCGACAAAAGTAGGAGAGGTTAGTGATTCAAAAAAGTTGCAGTTTCGCTGGCAGGATGAAGCAGCAGGAAGACAGAAGGTGACGATCGAGACGACGCTGCAAACTTTGATACACGTCACCAATCAAGACGGACAAGCAACTGTGACGACTGCGAATGTGCGAGAAGCATTGGAGGCGATGCGAGATTTTCTAGGAATTATGCAAGACCATCGCGTGAAAACGAAGGGTGAGGCGCAGTGGAAGTTTACGCTTGCGCTTTGGAGTCGAGATATTCAGCGCAATCTGAATGAGTTTGACAAGCTTTGGGAAAGTAAGCGATCGCCCAGATCTAAGCCCAAGCCTACCCCGGAGGTCAGCCAAAGATCTGCCTCAGAAGCAATTCCTGAATCTTCTATACATGAGTGTCCCCCGCTTAAAAATCAACAGCACATAGCAGCCAATGGACATGGAACCCAGATCAATGACGCACAAGCACCAACCATCGTCGGTGACAAGCAAGTAATACATATACACCCACCTGAACGTAGGGCTGACACTTCTAAAAAGACAATCTTGATGTTGCCAGCCAGCGGTGAAAGTTTTAAGGAACCACGATGGAGGCAAGAACTCGCGACCATAGGAAACGCGGTAAATGATGCTAATCCAAATAATGCTAATAAAGATGAGAGGTTTGAAGTACAAGAAAGACCTTACGCAAACTCATCCGATTTAGCTAAGGAGTTAAAAAGACACGAACCTTACATTATTCACATCTCTGGACGTGCAGATGGGGTGGAGGGGCTAGTGCTGGAAAGTCATAGTCAGAGTATTGATGAGAGTCAGAAGGAATTGATAACTAGACTGTTTGAACTACATGCGAAGGCAGCAGATTGCATCGTTCTGAGTGGATGCTGTTCAGAAGATCAAATTAGAGAAATCGTTCAGCATATTAAATTCGCGATTGGTATCACTGCCGACCTTGAAGAAACTCATGCTATTCAGTTTCTAAATGCGTTCTATTATCATCTAGCTTCGGGTGGAGAAATAGAGGATTCCTACCATTCTGGTTGCAACCTTATTCAGAGACACGGTTGCTCTGACAAATCTACTCTGCCGCGACTCTTCACCAAAAACGATGAGGCAAAACGTAGAGACTTAGAAAGAGAGCTAGATGCTTGTATTAATCAGTTAGAGCGGGATTCAAGTAGCATACAACTCTGGAGGAAAAAAGCTGATTTATTGAAGGAATTAGGTCGTATAGACGAAGCAAATGATGCGTATGAAAAAGCATCTTCGCTCGATCCAGGCGACCCTAGCATTCGAGTTCAACAAGGAGATGCATTAGGGCAGTTAGGAGATCATGAGAAAGCAATTGCTGCTTATGACAAAGCCATCGAGCTAAACGGAGATTACAAAATTTGGTGGAAGAAGGCTAGAGAACATATCAAAGCTGGAGAGGATAAGGAAGCTGGAGATTCCTATAAAAATGCTCTCTCGCTTCTGCCATCTTCGCCAGACGATTACGTAATCTGTAGGGAATATGGCAATGCCTTGGGCAAGCCGGAACACTTTTACGAAAGTATACTGCTATACCAAACGTCACTGTGCTTACAGCCCAACTACCGTGTTGCTAACCACGATAAGAAGCAAATGTACAAGAGAATCTACGCTAAAAAGCAATAATACTTACGTCTTAGGTTATCATTTGAGACGGAATATCTGTAGAGATATTAATTTCCATTGACTAATTGCGATGGTGTATTCCGAAGTCAACTATAGCCCCTTGTGCTGCTCTTGTGGCGCTTGTACCGCTTGTACCGCTTGGGCGGAGAACGTAAATATTACTCTACAGATATTCTGCTTCTCGTGAACAGACACCATTCAACGGCTCTTTGCAAAACATTCCTGGTTAGTTTTGATGATGTACATCTACAATTCTGAAGCCAAATCAACGCTACTTCTGTATCAGAGCTGTGATGAATTGAAAGAGCTTTTCCTTGCGCTCAACGAACCAAGAGACGTGGCTGATCTTCTAGAAGTTTCTTATGGTCGGTTGAAGTACCATATCTCAAAACTTTCTGAAGACAGGAGATACAGAAATTTTACAATCCCTAAAAAGTCGGGACAGTCTCGAACAATATCCGCTCCTCGTACACCGTTGAAAATTTTACAGAGAAAATTGAGCCAAGTTCTTTATAGTGTCTACGAACCAAAAGCGACCGTTCATGGCTTCGTACCTGCTAGAAGTATTTTAACAAATGCAGAACAGCACGTACACAAAAGATTCATATTAAACATTGATTTGAAAGACTTTTTTCATAGCATTCACTTTGGACGAGTCCGAGGAATGTTTATGAAGCCACCTTACAATCTCTCCATAGAAGTTTCCACGACGTTGGCTAAAATTTGCTGCCATTTGGGAAGGCTACCGCAAGGCGCTCCAACGTCACCAGTTGTTTCCAACATGATCTGCGTGCGTATGGATAGCGAACTACGAAAGCTAGCAAAGGAATATAAATGTACATACACAAGATACGCTGATGATATAACCTTCTCTACAACTTCGCTGAATTTCCCAAGCGAATTGGCACATCTGGCGAGTGGTGCAGAGATATCGAAAGTTGTTTTGGGGGAAAGACTAAATTTGATAATTCAAAGCAATGGCTTTGAAGTCAATGACAATAAAATCAGATTGCAGCACAAGAGTAACCATCAGGAAGTTACAGGATTAACTGTCAATAAGTTTCCTAATGTGAAACGGAGTTTTATACGTGAAATTAGCTCTATGCTATATGCCTGGGACAAATTTGGATTGGAATCGGCGGAGCGGAAATACCATGCCAAGTATGCTCAAGATATCGATAAATCTGGTCATAAACCTCCTCCGTTTAAAGAGATTCCTTCATTTAAGGAGGTGTTGCGAGGAAAGATTAATTTTCTTGGTATGGTTAGAGGCAAGGATAACGGGACTTATTATACGTACTCAGAATGGTTTTATGCGCTTTCAAAAAGAGAATCGGTTGAGCGCTAATTAACAGTCTAAACTAGCGTAATTAATAGAATAAGCAATTCTTTACATGTCAGACAAAAGCTGCTAGTCGTCACCTCACTGACTGGATCGCCACCCTCTACTTCCTCGCCCACCGCACCTGCAAAGATTTCATGCAAAACCTCGCCACACTGCATCATCCCATGCTCGTACACCTCGGCGGAACCGCAGCCGTCCGGGGCATGGTCGATGCTATGCGCGAAGTCTGCGACCAATGGAAGTAATGATGGAACCTTCAAGCAAGCCAGAATACAAACACTTTTCGAGGTGAATCATGATTGAAATCACGATCGAGGAAATCTCAGAAGATCTGTCCGCCTATATACAGCGAGTTCAGGCAGGAGAAAGCTTTGTCGTGTTGCAAGCAGGAACAGCCGTTGCCCAAGTTGTGCCACCGCAGCCGGAAGTGAGATCGGATCGGGGAAAAGATTTTCTGGAATCCCTAGCCAAATTTCAAGAGGAGATGCTTGCTGAAGGGATTGACCTCGATCCCGACGAGATCTTCAAGGATGTCAGAGATCGCACTCCTGCCCCCGAACATCCGAGGTGGTAGACTTGCGCTTCCTAACGCGATCTCAGAGCTGCTCCGGCTCTAGCACAATTCATCCATTGCAGTGATTTCTCAAGGTTGGCGATCGAGAACTGGTTTGAATGATTTTGCAGCGATTGCTGGATGACACGAAAGATCTTTTGCGATCGCAGTAGCACCGATCAGGTTGACTTGGCTTGTTTAGTCACTCTACTTCGCAATTACTGCAAGAGACAGCAACTCCTTGGTCTCAAACCTGGGCTCTTCTGAGATCATGGTGCTAGTTGTATGATGAGATACATTTAGCGGAGAATTGGACATGGACTTTCACCTGGACGCTCTCCTGGATCTGCCCTCCATGACGGTCGAACGTTGTCTTCGGCAAGAGCAGAGCGTTCTGTTAACATTGCGCTGTCTCAATAAGCAAAGTGATTGTCCTCATTGTCAGCATCCGAGTGATGAAATCCATCAAAATCGCCCCGTTCTGATTCGAGACCTCTCCATCTTGGGTCAACCCACCCAACTGCAAGTCCCCCGCCGCCAATTTTATTGTCGGGACTGTCAGCGCTACTTTACCGAACGACTGACGTTCATGGGGTGGGAGCGCCGATAGACTCGACGCTATGAAGACTATCTTTACCGACAGGTACAGTCCAGCAGCATCGAACACGTCAGTCGAGCCGAAGACCTCAGTTGGGATCAAGTCCAAGGTGTATTCATGCACCGATTTAAGCAGGAAAAAAAACAAGTTGGGAACCCGTGACACGACTGGGTATTGATGAAGTCAGTCAACGCAAAGGACATCGAGATTTTCTCACGGTAGTCTGCGATATTGACCAAGGCAAACTCGTGGAAGTGATTGATAGTCACAAGCAAAAAGATATTATTGCAGTGCTGATGCAGCAACCTCTTGAAGTCCGTCAGCAGGTAACAGAAGTGAGTGTCGATAGGTGGGGAGGATTTCCTAAAGTTGTGAGCGAAGTTTTCCCCAATGCCCAGATTGTTTTTGACCGTTTCCACATCATGAAACCTGTCAATGCTGAGTTGAATCAAGTGCGCCGTCAAGTTGCCATGACCCTAAAAGGCAGCAAGTTTATTTTGCTCAAGAACAACGTTGATTTAGTAGCTGAAGAGCAGGCTAAATTAGAAGTAATTTTGAGTCACTCGCCTCGGCTCAGAGTTGCCTATGAATTAAAGGAAGACTTTAGAGATATCTTTGAAGCTCGTCAAACTGTTGAAGCGGGGAAAGAACAGCTTCTAGAATGGCTTCAGACCGCCCACCTAATTTACACTGACGGACTGGATACCATCCACGCTCATCTTGATGGTATTTGCAACTACTTCTTGAGTCGCACCACTAGTGGCGCAATGGAGGGGATCAACAACCGGATCAAGTTGATCAAACGGCAGGGGTATGGGTTTGTTAATTTCGATAATTTTCGCGCTAGGCTGCTCGCCTGCTTCGCTCATAAGAAAAGTTCATCACCATGATCTCAGAAGAGCCCAAACCTGAATAAAAACAGTGGCTTATTCAACTCCTCAACATTGCCTATTTTTGACTCACTCATCGCAGCCACCGCAATTCACCAGGGACTACGCCTAGTCACTCGCAACGAAGAAGACTTCGACAGAACGGGACTCCTGATCGTGAATCCGTTTAACCTTTAGCTTGATCGTACATCTCGGTGGAGAAGCCGCCATCCGAAGTATGGTCGATGCCATGCGCGACATCTGCCAACAATGGAAGTAGAAGATTTTGAATTTGAGGATGATTGAAAGAAATCCACCCTAACCGTTCCAATTAGTTCTGCCAAATTCTGAAGGATCGCGCCCTTCGCTATAATTCAAGCATGGCAATTGTGGGATGAAGATCAATGCAAGCCTCCACCGAGCAACTCTTAAAAGCAATTGAGCAACTGCCTCAGCAGGAGTTGGATGCGTTCGTTGAGCAAGTTCTAAAACTTCGCGCTCAACGACAAGTTCCCCATTTGCCGCAGCCAGAGTCCGAGCTATTGCTCAAAATTAACCACAGCCTTCCGACTCCATCGCGAACCAGATTTGACCAACTCATTGCCAAGCGGCAAGAACTCACCATCACCGACACAGAACTCGCAGAACTCATCGAGATCACAGACGCAAGTGAGCAACTCAATGCTGAAAGAATTGCCGCGATCGCTGAGTTAGCAAAATTAAGACATCAAACTCTAGATCAGGTAATGCAAGATTTAGAGATTCATCCTCCTGCCTGTGTCTAACGATCGTGTCACAGCAGAACAGCGTCGGATCGTCATTGCCAGAGCCAAGCAATGCTGCGAATATTGCTACAGTCAGGTAAAATTCGCAACAGATTCATTTTCCGTAGAACACATCCTTCCGCGTAACAAAGGTGGAGCGACTGTCCTGGAGAATCTGGCGTTGTCTTGTCAAGGCTGCAATAACCTCAAGCATGTCAAAACGGAAGCACTTGATCCTCTCAGTGAGTAGGTTGTGCCTCTCTCTCACCCTCGACAACAAATCTGGCGAGAGCATTTTGTCTGGAACGATTGCACCTTACTAATGAATCTTCGCCGCGTTCTTTTTGCAGCGAGTGAGCATCCGCCTCTTGATTCGCTTCCTCTGTCTGACTTATAACGTCGATCGTCATAGCAATTTTTGAGACGCGGATCGAACCTATCGCAGTTTCTGCCGGGTTTTCTGGCGCTGTCGTTGTTGAGCTTGATGTCTTCGAGAAGTGCGCTCCGGTTGATACGCTGCCTGAACTGTCAGTTTGATATAGGCATTTGTCTTATCATCTCCTTGAACCTCTCGCATCCACTGAACATACGGACTTTGCTGAAGCAGTCGATTGACGGCTTGCCGAAGTTCCCGCGAGGGTAGCTTCTGTTGTTTTCCGTCTGAAATCGCCAGTCGCACCACTTTCTCATCCTGCTTAACGGGATTGGGTTCATTGACGCGATTGCAGTAATCCTGCCACTTCAGAATTATTTGTGGGGGTTGCTTTGCGTTGGCGGGAGAGGCTGACTGCTTTGGGGTGGCAGATATCGCAGCATCAGGACGACCGTGCAAGCTGTCGAGATTGCATATATCGTTAGGAAGCTGCAAATTTTGACCCATCCGGGTTTGATCGGAATCGGCTGGCAGAGTTGATTCACTGATTCGGTTAGCTGCTTGACTTGTTTCTGCTGCTGTTGGCTCTGAATTGCTGACTGCTTGATGGCTTGCCGACTTTGAGTTTTGATTTCGGCAAGTTCTTGGTTGAGTTTGGTGTTTGTGGTTTGGAGAGACGCGATCGCTGCTTTGAGATCCTTGAGGATTTGCTGAGATATCGGCAGACTCTCCTGAAGTTCCTCCAAGATCAGATTCATCTGCGGTGTGGTTGTCTCGCTCTGTTGCTGAAGGCTGAATAAATGCTGATACAGATTCTCTAGCTGGCTCTGAATTTGGGACTGATGGTTCTCCAACTGAGGTTGTAGTTGCCCTTCTGGAGTCAGATTCCTCACCGCTTCCACCAAGATCTGAATGGGTTTCAATTTCGGTTCGAGTTGCTGGAGGAGTTCCAGATTGTCGATCAAGGTCTGGAGCGAGTGAGTCACGGTCGTTGGCGTGCGTTGCTCCAATTTCAATTTGGCAGCTTGTCTCATTGTGTCGCTCATAATTTTCTCCTAGTTGAGTTTGAATGCATTTCCAGGTGTAGCGTTTGCCGAGTTTGTAGCCTGGGAAGGCGATGTCGTTGAGCTTGTAAGAAATGCCTGCAATGTCTGTGCTGATTTGACGTAATCGGCTCTCGACTCCATGTTCTGCAAGGCGGTTTTGGAAGTCGTTGATGTCTGTCGAGGTTGAGAGTGCCTCGTCGATCGCGACTTGCAGCCGCACCCGAACACTCGGTTCTCCCGTCTGATGAAATTGGCGAATTTCATTCACGGTCGGCGCTGTTACGTCAGTTTCCCAACTCGACGGCACGGACTGAAGTTGGTAGTCTTGTTCCAGTTTGCGGAGGACGAGTTGCGCTCGGCGATAGTCCAGCCAGCCGTTGACCATCGTGCCGTCGAGCCGCGATCGGGCAATCACTAAATGCACATGATCGTGCCGGGTATCCGTGTGTCTGACCATCACGAATTGGTTGTTGTCGAAGCCCATTTCGGTCAAGTAGTCTTTGGCGATCGCGTTCCACGTTTCCGCCGCTAAACTACGCCCAACCTCAACGCTCAGACTGGTGTGGCAGACCACAACTTGGGCGAGATTGCGGGGCGATCGACGCTGTTGGCGCTGCACCGAGAGATTGAATTCAGCGACTAATTCTGACAGGGCGATGCCTTCCATGTTGCCGCCGATGCGTTCGGCTCCGGTTTTGCCCAAGACATAGCGGAGACACCCGTAAAAGTCCTGCCCTTTGGTGATTTTGGCAAGCATGGTCAAGGATAGTTGGATGTTTTCAGCACGCTTTGATGATGCAATCCTGATTCTGTGGAGCAGACTCCCGCGATTTCAGCACGGACTTGATGAAGCAGAGTCAGCAAGTCATTGAGAAAATCGCGGGTTTCAGCATCCGTTTGCAATTGGATCAAGGTGTCCCCAATTTTTCCGAGTTGTTGGTACGTCTCGATCGCAACGTCCGTCACTACAGGCAATGAGGGATCGTGAAAGCAGGCATAGCGGACATATCGGCTGAGAGTCATTCCGGCTTCGTGAGCTAGGGCTTCAAGCTGAGAGCGTTCTTGGAGTGAGAGACGAACTTCCACTCGACAGCGGGGCGGAGTACCGGAGTGAGACGAAATTGAATCAAAATTTCCGGACACAGGATTTGCTTGTTTGTGAAAAGCAAGGTACGATATCAGCATATCACCCGCCAATACGTTGTGTGATGCCAAATCTAGAAATAATATCCGCTTAATATCAGCATCTACCCTTCAACGCTTGACCGCATCATGGCTACGGCTCTACAAGAAGAGGCAAAACTAATGATTGTGACTTCAATTGACTTGGGTAGCTCTTTGACGAAGAGCTTTTACTTAGACCACGGAATGCCTTGTCCATTAGTGATGGAACCCGAAATTGCTTCAGTTCAACCTGAATTGCTCGATCGCTACCAGTCTGTGAACCAAGATGCGTATCCTGAAAAAGTTGCTTGGGTGCGGCTAGACAATGAAATTGCAGCCGTGGGGCAATTTGCTCAGAATTTTGCAGGCGATATGGGATTGGTCGAGCGCAAAGAGCGACGAGCGATTCACAAGATTCTCGCGGTTTTAGGCTCCGTTCAGGAGCGGCTTCAGTTGAGTGAGCGTACTGCTGCCATCTTGTCGGTGATGTTGCCTGTGACTGAGTTTAGCGATCGGAAGAAGCTTCAATCCTCGATCCAGGAAGCCGCCGCGAATTTCACCTTCCGAGGGAAAGCTTTGTCGATCGAGTTCCAAAAGCTGCAAATCCTGCCTGAAGGGTTTGGCTTGTTCCTAACCTTGCGGGCGGAACTGATCAAGCAACAAATTAATCCCAGAAACCGAAACATCTTGGTGCTGATGTTGGGACATCGAAATCTGAGTCTTCTAATCTTTCAGAATGGCGTTTTGCAGGACACCTCTCGCAGTGACGGTCCTGGATTCTTCAACGCCGTGAAAATTGCGGCATCGCTTCAGGGATTGCCAGAGGGAACGCCACATCTAACCGAAGCGATCGCGATGAATCATGCCAGCCTGCGAGTCGCAGGACAGTTGATGCCAATCAACCTCAAAGCGACCAATCTTGCCGCACGAGAAGGATACTGGAAACAGGTCAAAACCTATTTAGAAAACCATCTTCCCGGTGGTGAGTATGATGTGATTGTGGCAGGCGGAGCCGGGACGGTGATTGAGACTGAACTCAATACGCTGTTTCAGCAGATGGATTTACCAGGACGGCTGAGTTTTGGAGAAGGATTGAAGTATCAGCTTCAAGCACTCCTGCAAGACAATCCTGACCTCCGTTCCCAACCCTCTTTGATCGCTCGTATGGCGGATTCTTATGCGGTGTTTGGAGCAACTTGGGCAGCTTACCAAACCACAAATGCGGCTTGATTTGAGGAGATGAACCATGCCAAGACGACCTGCGGACAAAAGCCAACTCAGCCCCAATTCTAAAGAGCGCGTCAGGTTTACCTTTGAACCCGATCGCAACTCTCCCAATGGCATTTTGCTGTCTTGGATCTTGCACAAAGCCTATGACGGCAAAGAGAAAATGATGGCAGCAGGTCGCTCATTTTGGTTGCCCTTCGCGTATCAAGCGAGCGGCAAATACTCTAAAGCTGAACTTCGAGCCGTGGCAAACGAATCCATCTGGCGGCTAGAAGAACAGATTCGATTTTTGCGCGAGAACTTTGAAATCGAAGCACCCAATCGAACTACCACAGTACCCGCTTCTCAATCTCAGTCTGCTGATTCTGAACCAGAGAATGACCCGAATCAGTTCTTTGGGGATTTGGATCTCACGATCGAGGACGATATGTTGGGTAGCCTGGATGATGCAATGGGGTAGGAGTGAGTCATGGCAAGACCTAAAAAACAACAGATGGACAGCGATGGCGATGGGCTGACCGACCAGGAAGAACGTCTGGCGGGCACCAATCCTAATAGCAGTGATACCGATGGGGATGGTGTAGATGATGCAACGGAAATGAATACGGGAGATCCAACGGTTCCTCGTGAGCCGGAGACAGACAAGGCTCGACAGATGCGAGAACAGTATCTTTCATTTGCTAAGTCTGTTCTCGGCAATGCCATGCTGAACTACACGGATCTGTATCAGCGCTATTTAGGCAATGCAGCGGGGGCACGATCGCTCGATCAATCCGTCGCGATCGCCGCCCTCAAATCTGGACTCGATCCAAAAACCACGATCCAACTCCTTGCCCAAGGACCGATCACGCAAGTTCAAACTCGCACTCTCACACCTGACGCAAGAAAAGCGGCACTCCCCGGCATTCTCAAATACACTCAATCGACGGTTGATCAAGCCCAACGGCAACGCTATGTCGAATACGCCAACACCGTCACAGGACGGCAATGGTCATACCCGGATCTCTATCGTGAATATGTCGGCAGTGATTTGACCGCAATTCAGCTAGATCAGAAAATTGCGGCGGCAGCGCTCAATTCAGGGGAGTCTGCTCAATCGGTGACTGAGCTTCTCCATCAGGGTCCCTACTCGCAGTTTCAAGTGGGTGTGAAGCAAGTTAATCTTGCAACCATCCAACAGTATGGCAAAGGCACGGTTGCTCAGGTGCAAGACATTCAGGGAATGCGATCTCAATCACCAGAACGTACTCGACAACGCCCGAAAGATTTAGAGCGGTAACTGCGCTCCAAAAAGTTTTGATGAATGACGCAATCTAAAAGCGGCTGAGATATCTAGTGCTCGTTTCAGCCTGCGCGAAGTCTGTGCCCATCATCCGAACGCTTTAAACTATCGAGAGGTCACTCATGACCGATCCATCTCTGTTGATTTCAGCCTTTGAAGACTGGTTCAGGGCGGGAAAGGGGTTTAACACGATCGTGCAAGCGAGACAGTTCGCGTCAGCATTTTGGGGGCAGCCTGTTTTACCCGGAACCGCTCAAGCCAAGATTGTGGACGAGAGCATTGAACGGGCACTGGTACGAGTGGCGCGATCGCTGATTCAGCCTGGCTCGGAACAAACCTACGATCGCTTAGTCGAACTCTATCAACGTCAGCCGATGCTGGGCACTCGTTCATCGACCAGCGTTTTACAACAGGCATACAGTACGCCACTCCCGATCGCATCGCTGGCAGCGACTTTGGTAGGCATCAATTCTCAAACAACTGTGTATGAACCGTCTGCGGGAAATGGTGCGCTACTGTTGCACACCAATCCCACAAATGTCACCGCTAACGAACTCAATCCAGCACGAGCGAATGATTTGCGGCAACAAGGCTACACGGTGACGCAAGAGAATGCGGTGAACTATTTTCCATCGAAATCTCATGACGTTGTGATCATGAATCCACCATTTGGATCACTATCTGATGAACGTGGGGTGCAACGATTTTACACGGGGCAGTACTTCACAACTCAGATTGATCATGCGATCGCACTTCATGCGCTTAAAGCAATGAAACCCGATGGCAAAGCCGTATTGATTCTGGGTGGAAAATTAGGAGTAGATGAAGATCGGCGATCCGATCGCTACAACAGTAGAGAAAGTCGCGCGTTTTACTACACTCTGTACAACGCTTACAACGTGACTGAACATATTTCAATTTGGGGCGATCTCTACCGCAAACAAGGGGCAGGGTTTCCGATTGATTTGATCCTCATTGCAGGACGGGGAAAGGCAGAACGCTTGCTCCCTGCCGCTGATGTCCCTCGCATCTACAAATCGTTCACCGAGTTAAAGGAGCTTCTCTATGCCACTGTACTTCAACAGTCCGAACGCGTGGAGTCCATCGCCCGACCAATCCCTATCAGCGGTCTTAGCGGCGATTCAAGTCCCGACCCATCAAGCTCAAATCGAGAACTGGGAGGAATACCTGGAACGACTGGCGAATCGAGTGGAGTGGATGATTCAGCAGGAAGCGGATCTGAATCAGGCTTGCCGAATGATTCATCGCTATCTGAACGAGGCACACCTCGATCATCAGATTTGGAATCTGCCCGACCCGGAGGAAGACTCCCAACAGTGGGCGGAGGCGATCACGATTCAAAATCCCGAACTTCGGCTGCGGATGTCGATGAGGGCGACTTGGGACTTTCCCCTTTTGGCGATCGACGACTCCAACATCATTCAACTCATTCAAAACACCCCGCTAGAAGTTTGGCTGCAACACATGGCGTACTAGCAATTCTTGAAGACATCAGCGAGGAAACCGTTATGTCCGACCAAGACCAAGATATTCAACGACAAGTTTCGTACACACCACACAGTCAAGGCACTCCGGCAGGAACGCTCGTTCCGGTCAATATGAAAACCGCGACCCACAACGCTCTAAATTCACTGGCAAAGCAAGTTGGCTCCCTTGATGAATATGTTGCCGAGAAGTTGGCGTATGGCACACCCGAAGACTTGCACAAATACCTGACGGCAGAACAAATCGATGCCGTTGCTTTAGCAATCAGCAATATCGAAAAGGGTTCCGGCTTCATCATTGGCGACCAAACTGGAGTGGGGAAAGGTCGTGTCGTTGCCAGTCTAATCCGGTACGCCAAACTCTCTGGGCAAACGCCGATCTTCATCACCAAAAAGCCTGATCTCTATGCCGACATGATGCGTGATTTGGCAGATGTGGACTTGTGCAACTTCAAACCTTTTATGACGAATGAAAGCCTTCGCATTCCACTGCCTGAAGGTGGGCAACTTCGTACAGGCGCAAGTACACATCAGCAAGAAATGCGATCGCTGCTTCAAGCGGGTAATCTTAGCAGCTATGACGGCATCTTCACGACTTACTACCAACTGCAATCGGTGGGCGGAGAAGAACCAGAGCGCAGAGATTTTCTCCGCCGATTTGCGAATAATGCGATTTTGCTGCTGGATGAGAGTCACATGGCAGGCGGGTCGATCAGCGATCGGGGAGATAGCAAAGTGTCTAATCGGGCTGACTTTACGAGGGAATTAATTGAGCGATCGCAAGGCGTTCTCTATTCCAGTGCGACTTATGCCAAAAATCCGCAGGTGATGACGCTCTACAGCAAAACCAATATGCGGCTGGCAGTGGGACGCATGGAAACGCTGGTATCGCTGATTCAGAAGATGGGCGTTCCCGGACAGCAGGCACTCGCCACGATGCTGACTGAAGAAGGGCAATACATTCGACGAGAACGCTCCTACGAAGGAATTCGCTTTACAGCAGAAGCAACAGGGGTCGATCGTGAAGTCGCTGAAAATGCCGCTGCGATCATGAGTTCGATCATGGATTTTGATCGAGTCAAACAGGCGGCGGTCAAAGCGATGAATAAAGAATTGAAACGCGAAGCCAAAGCGTTTAAGCGAGATACTGCGATCGGAGAAGCAGGCGCAAAAAGCATTGAGTTTGCCTCACTGATGCACAATCTCATTGATCAGATGTTACTCTCTCTCAAAGCAGAAGCCACTGTTCAAAAGTCACTCGAACTGCTCCGCAACGGCGAAAAGCCCGTGATTACGGTTGCGAATACAATGGGCAGCTTTATCGGCAACTATGCGGCTGCACATGGAATCAAACCTGGCGATGCCCTTGACCTCGATTTTGGTGCGATGTTGAGTCGATATTTGGAGCGATCGAGAGAAGTCATCATCAAAGACGCTTACGGAGTGCGCCAATACAATCACACTCGGATGGATGGCTCATCCTGCTATCGATTAAGCGATGAAGAGTTAGGCTTAGAAGGAATTGCAGCATTTGAGGATGCGATCGGACGGATTCAAGAAACGGATTTTTCAAATCTACCGATTTCTCCGATCGACTACATCGAAAATCGACTTCAGCAATCGGGCTATCCAGTCAGTGAAGTGACAGGACGAGAGCATCAAGTCGAGTATCTGCCGGATGGTGGGCAATTTTATCAAGCGAGATCACAAGCAGATCGAAGTACCAGAGCCGCGATCGAGAACGTTAAAGCCTTCAATCAGGGTCGCTTCGATGTGATGGTACTCAATCAAGCCGGATCAACCGGAATTTCACTTCACGCCTCTGAGAAGTTTCTAGATCAACGTCCACGCCACATGGTCGTCGCTCAAGCCGAGCGCAACATCGATGACTTTATGCAGATGTTAGGACGGATTCATCGACATGGGCAAGTGACATTACCAAGCTACACGCTTCTCTGTGCAGATATTCCAGCCGAGAAACGTCCGGGTGCAGTGTTGGCAAAGAAAATGGCATTGCTGAACGCCAATACAACCGCAGCCCGATCAAGCAGCATTTCGCTAAATAACGTCCCCGACTTCATGAATGAGTATGGAGATGCGGTCGTGAGTGAGATCATGATTAATAATCCTGAGCTACACGCTCGGTTGGGCAGTCCGCTCAAGTTTTTGGATGATGGCGATGAGCCAGAAGCCGCCATTCGCAAAGTGACGGGCAGAATTCCGCTATTACCGATCGCCGATCAAGAAGCCCTTTACGATTTGATTGAGCGTGAGTATGTCGAGTATGTCGAGCGACAAGAAGCAATGGGAGAATCCATTCTTGAAGCGCAATCGCTCGATTTTGATGCCCGCACGATCGCTCGAATGGAAGTGGTTGCTGCAGATGCTGGCATCACCAGCCAATTTACGAGTCCGGTGTATCTTGATGTGGTAGATGTCAAAACCCTACGAAAGCCTCTGACGACCCAAGAAGCCGTCAATTTTGTCCGGCGATATCTTGACCAACCAGAAGTGGGTGAGTCGTTCAACTTGTACGAGATTCGCCCACAGATTACCCAAGCGGCGACCGATCGAGCAACCGAGCAAGTTCAAGCTTTGCGTCTCTCTACCGAAGAATATCGTGCCAAGTTTCAGATCCGAATTCCGCCTAAGCAAGGTGAAGCAGAAAGCGAGACGCAACTGAGAACGAGTAAAGCGATCGACAAGTTCAATACTCGATTAGATCAACAACTGAACCATGTTCGGCAAACGCTCGACTCTTTCCCATCGGGAACACCTGTCCGAATCGCGACGGCAACCGAAAGCGTGTTTTACGGAGTTACGGCACGAGTCTGGAACACCGACCCTAAAGGCAATCCAACGGCTCCAGGAAACTGGAAGATTCAATTCCTCCTAGCCGATCCCGCGAAAGAATTGACGATTCCGTTATCCAAAGTGAATTGGAGCGCCTCAAATGCCATCTCAGTCGTTCCCAAAGAATACGACTTCTTCGACGAGCCAATCTATGAAGTCTTTGACCAACGCCAACGAAAGAATCGAGAAGAACGCCAAATTTTTACGGGAAACACCCTCCGAGCGATCGAGAAGTTTCACGGCAAGATGATCAACTATACAAATACTCAAGGCACAACTTGCCAAGGTGTTCTAACCCCGCCTGGATTTGACATTGAGAAAGCGCTCGAACGAGAACCTGTCCAGATGACGGCTTCTCAAGATGTCATCCGTTTTCTATTTGAGGTCACGCAGCGCACTGGACAGCTCAAAACCCCAGATGAACTGCTGATAGTCCGGGCGCAACGCCGACGGGACGGGAACGGCATCCTACTCCAAACGCCCAAAGCCAAAGAAGAAGGCGGACAATACTTTCTCGATGAGCAGTTAATGAAAGCGGCCGGGGGCGGTGAATTCTTCTCAGTCGGCAAGAAGATGATCCTCATTGTTCCACCCGAACGGATTGAGTCCGTGATTCAGTTTCTCAATGCTAGAGATCTTTCACTATCCGCTTTCGAGCAACGCCAAAAAGCTCGCGATATGCTGGGCATCGAGCTTCCTTCGCTCCAGTTGATTGAGCAAAACCAGTTTGAGGCGAAAGCGGACTATGTTCCCTTTGTGCCACCCGTTAACACTCAAGTGATTTCATCGCTTGAACAAGCATTTCAGGCAGATATTCCTTCGAGTTCTGGGCAGGAAGCAGAGAGCAACTCTGAAGTAACCACAGATCAAACATCCTACGAAGTCGAGCCAACGTTTGAAACAATCTCTGAAGCACAAACTTCAGAAGAAAGTGCCTCGATCGAGCTAATCTCACCAGACAACTTCCTTCCCACAAGTACGACCAGTCCTGCTCCTCAAACATTTTGGGCATCGCGATTGGAGAACCTATCCGATGAACTCAAACGCCTACTACAGCCTGCTCAAATCATAGAAATTCTGACTCAACCCGATCCACGTTCCACGATCGCGCAGTTGCAGGAATCCCAACCAATCTTCGCTGCCGTCTATCAAGAATTAGCAGACCTCTACACCACTGCCACTATGAACCTTCCACAAACACTTCTTGCCCAGTCACAACCTCCACTCACAGAACTCCAAACACAACTAATCACAGAACTCGAACACATCCCCAACGCTTGGGCACTCACACCAGTAGATGCTCATAAAGCATCTTATCGAGCAAGTTGGCAAACGGAGACTCCACTATCAAGAGATGAATTAACCAATGAAATTAGGAACGGTGCAAGTGGCTATGGACTCCGAACCGGGAGGATCTCTAGCGGCATTGTCGCGATCGACCTGGATGGAGTCTCAGCCCACGCCAAAATGCTCGAACTCTCCGGCGGAATCGACCTGCCTGAAACCGTTTCCTTCACGTCAGGGCGAGTCGGCAGAGCGCAACATCTATTTCTTGTTCCACAAGAGCTATGGTCGCTCATCAAATCTCGCAAAATCGCGACAGGCATGAAGGGCGAAGACGGAAAGAAAGAACACGTCGAACTCCGCTGGCAAGGATTGCAGTCAGTCTTGCCACCGTCCGCACATCCCACCACTGGGCAATATCGCTGGTTGAGGTCGCCCCAAGAGACTGAGATTGCCACAGTCCCCAATTGGGTGATCGACCGAATGCTGGTTGAAACAAAAACTGTATCTGTTGAGCAAACTCCCTCATTTACTCACCCTCCCATTCAGGTCAATTGGACAGATCGGGATTGGGCACTGAGCTATCTGACCGCACTACAGCTTCATCGGGCAGACGATCGCGAGGGCTGGCTAAAAGTCGGGATGGCATTACACAGCGTCAGTCCTAATCTATTTTTAGAGTGGGATCGCTGGAGTGCCCAAAGCCAGAAGTATCGACCTGGCGAGTGTGAATATGTTTGGAATCGCTTTCAGGAGAATGGCGGGATTACGATCGCGACCCTCGGCGCATGGGCAAAAGCCGACGGGTGGCACTTTCCGATCGAATCGCAGCCCCAAGTAGAACCAATCTCCGAAACCACTAGCTCGGTGAAATCGCGCCAACCAGTTACTCAGCCCAATCCGAAGACAACGGAGATGTCAGCCCAGCCAAACACTTATCATCCCTGTCTTCAAGAATTTAAGCGATGGTACTTCGAGGCGCGGGAGATCGGTCGCTCTCAGAAATACCTCGATCGGATTCAAGCATTAGCTGAAGACTTCAAAGCAAAAACGCCAGCCGCAACTACAGACCCAACCACTCGGAATCTCGATGTTTTGCTCTCAGCGGCGGCACTGACTCACCTGAACCAGGATGCAGAGAGCTATCATACTAAGCTTAAACAGTTTGCCAAAGACGCAAAGACGATCCTCAAATACAAAGGAACAGCAGTTCTGGTAGACGGCAAGACGACTTACCAATATTCCGCTCGCAAACCCGATTATCAACTGTCCTACCACGGCGCTCAAAAACGCATCACGGTCAAGAAAGCAGGG
This sequence comes from Leptolyngbyales cyanobacterium, assembly GCA_038231055.1. GTDB lineage: Bacteria > Cyanobacteriota > Cyanobacteriia > Leptolyngbyales > Leptolyngbyaceae > Phormidesmis_A. The sequence goes on along the minus strand of JBBRMC010000001.1, from coordinate 36,586 downwards.
CAAACGCTATTAGATCACCAAGGCGGAAAAATTCAACCTGCTCAGAAGGCGATCGGGGCTGAAGATTTTGAATGCTTTCACACAGAAGCGGATCGTCTTCGCGAACAAGCCAAGCAACCACCGACCTCACTCAAACTGGCTCGATCGAACGAACAGGAGCGATAACGGGATGACAGGGTTGTGAGCTATATGAAGAGAGGCGGTGTTGCTTTGAGCGCCTTCTAGGATTCTTAGCATTATTGAGACAATAGACCCAAAGCCTATTGAACAATTGCAGTAACATCAGAATGATTCACCAAGCATCCATCTTCCATGTAAATGATTCGATCAGCAATATCGAGAATCCGGTTGTCGTGGGTGACAAGCAAAATGGTGCTGCCTTGCTCTTTTGCTAATTGTTGCATGATGTCCACCACATCGCGACCCGATTGTTTATCAAGTGCTGCCGTTGGCTCGTCTGCCAAAATAATTTTAGGTTGACTCACCAAAGCACGAGCGATCGCCACCCTCTGTTTCTGCCCACCCGACAAATCGCTTGGATAGTAGCTCATTCGATCCTCCAAGCCCACAGCGGTCAAGACATCCCGAATCCGAGTATCTGCCTCGGCTACTGTTACATCATGAATCTCTAACGCCATCTCAACATTCTGATACGCCGTGAGGAAGCTCAATAGATTATGCGATTGAAAAATATAGCCAATATCACGACGGGCGAGGGTCATTTGCTCTTTGCTGGCATTGAGTAATTCGTGTCCTAAGATGCTTAACTGTCCGTTCTGAATCGATCGTAAGCTTCCCATGAGCGTTAACAATGTGGTTTTACCAGAGCCTGATGGTCCGGTCATAATCAGGATTTCGCCCCGATCGATGTGCAGATTAATATCAAACAAGACCTGTTTTTGGAGTGACCCTTGACCGTAGTAATGATTGAGATGGGTGATGGAGATAGCAGGCTCAGAAGGGACGACAGTGTTCATTTCTCGCGATCTGGACATATTTGCCTCCTAGAAGATATCGGCAGGATCAGCGGTTTGTAACTTACGGACTGCCATCGCCGCAGAAAACGAACTCATGACGGCGGTGAGGACGAACACAAAGACAATTCGCCCTAAATCCATCGCCATCGGTAGCATGGTGGCAAGATTGGTGATCCGATAAATGCCCAAGGCGATCAGAGTTCCAGGAATGAATCCAAGAGCTGCCAAAATCAGAGACTCTTGAAACACGACAACGAGCAGATAGCGATCGCGAAACCCCATTGCTTTGAGCGTGGCATATTCGGGCAAATGATCCGTCACATCGCTGTAGAGGATCTGATAGACAATCACAGCACCGACAATAAAAGCAATGACGACACCCAAATCAAAGGTATAGCCTACAGGCGTGCTGGCATTCCAAAAGGCAACTTCTGCTTTCGCGTAATCCTCTCTATTCATGACTTTGACATCATTCGGCAACCGCGATCGCAACTCTGCCAAAACCGTTTGAACCTCTGCACCCGGTTTTAGTTTGATGACTCCAACATCAATCAATCCACCTTGACGAAAATTAGCCATGCGTAGAAAGTTAACATCACTCGTCACCAGGTAAGCATTGATGCCAAAGGTTGGACTCAGTTTGAACAATCCCCGAACTTGCACTTGACGCTCATTGATTTCGGTTGTGATGGATTCCCCTGCTTCAAACCGTTGAGCGATCGCTCCAAATTCTTGACGAGAGCCTGAATTAAACAGGACTGTATCGGGTTCGCGCAGTTTCGCACGGTTGGCTTCTACGCCAGGAACATTCATCACTTGATGTTCTGGGTTAATGCCGATCGCGTAAATATCCCAAATCTCTTTGTTCTCAGGATTGCGCCACTGAATCGCATTGAGATAGACCGGACTGACCGATGCAACGCCCGTTACGCCTGCTGCCTGATAAAGTCGGCGCTCGGTAAATCGATCGAGGGAAATCAGCGATCGCGATCGCCCGCTCAACATGACAATTTCACCGTTCAGGCTGTTGTGAAACTCCACGGCACTACTAAACAACGCGCCACGAAAGCCCATTTGCAAAAACATCAGCACATCGGCAAAGCTAATGCCAGCGATCGCCACGATCAACCGCGCCCGTTCTTTCCGTAACTGAAGCCAGGATAAAAACAATGGTTTCTTTTTCTGCGCCATTTTAGTCATGCAATTTCCTCAAGATTTGACATCCAGTGAAACTTGAACACTCAAATTTGTTAAACCCGCAACCCGACGACTTGATGGCTCATCCAGCAGCACTTTCACCTCTACTACCCGCGCATCAAACTGAGCGGCTGGATCAGTATTGAGAACATCTTGCTTGTTGATCTCTAGCCCGACTTCGACCACCTTGCCGCGCAGCACATCCGAAAAGGCATTGTTCTTGCTGGTGACGGTTGCCGTCTGTCCTGCTCGAATGCGGCTAACATCCAGTTCGTAAACTTCTGCCACTGCCACCATTCTCTGGGTTTGCCCCAAGCTGATAACCCCTTGAGTCCCCACCAACTCTCCGGGGCGAGTGTGGATTTTGAGAACTTGTCCATTTTGAGGCGATCGCACTGTTGCCAAATCTAATTCCGCCTGTGCCCGCGCCATACTCGCCTGTGCTTGTGCGACTTGCGATCGTGCCACCTTCACATCGACGGGGCGCACCTCTGCAACTTGATCGAGCGTCGCTTGCGCCTCAGCCACCTGCTTCTGTCGCGATTGCTGGATTCGACTCAGATTCGCTCGTGCCTCGTTAAGTTGTTGCCTCACAGTATCAGCGGTCAATTGCTTGCCGTCGCGCAACGAAGCAGAAACGGCTCCATCGGCATAGAGCGTCTGATAGCGCCGCTCTTCGAGTTCTGCATTGCGAAGTTCGGCTTGCAGACGAGCGATCGTGGCTTCTTGAGCAATGGTTTCAGTTTGGAGTTCAACCTGTTGGCGATCGACGACTCGCGCCTGTGCCCGAATCTCTCCTGATTTTGCACCTGCTTCTACTTGCTCCAGCCGAGCTTGAGCGACTTTCAACTGCTCTTGTGCTTCCTGCAAAGCTGCCTGCCGACGCGCATAGGTATCTAAAACTGCAACAACCTCTCCTTTGCGAATTTGCTGACCGTGGCTCACTCTGAGCGTTTCCACTCGCGCACCCTCGGAGGATGTCGGCGCAAACACTTGAATGACTTCGCCCTCTGGCTCCAATCGTCCCAGAGCCGAGACCATCTCGATCGTGGGCGCAGTAGCCACAGCGATCGACTGCTGAATCGGACGCAACCATACTCGGTAAGCAACTCCGCCACCCACTAGCAAGAGGCAACCGATTCCAACCATTGCGCCCAAGTAGGGCGATCGCCATCTATTCTCCCAATCCATTTGATTCATGTATGACTCCCATATTTCACATCCAACGCCGCACACTCGCCTTATAGCGAAGATAGTCATCACCAAACTTTTGCTCTAAATAATGCTCTTCGCGTTTGATCACGCCGTATTGCACTACAGCCACCAGTGGCAACAGCAGCAACAACGCCCAGAGTGCGTTAACCAGTAGCGCAATGCCGACGTAAAGCATCGTTAATGACAAATAAATTGGGTTGCGACTAAAACTAAACGCTCCGTCGGAGACGATCACGGTCGTTGGCTGAGACGGATTAACGGCTGTCTGGGCGCGGCGCATCGCACCAAAAGCCGACATTGCGATCAAAGTTGCGCCGACCAGCATGACTACGGCTGATGCGATCGCGATCAATCGCGGCAGAAAAGGAACTGGAAAAACGAACTGAAGTAAGAGTCCGATCGTCAGTGTTCCAGCAAAGAGTGCAGGCGGAAATGCAATGACTCCGGGGTTGTCCACGGTTTCTTCTGACACTATAGGTTTCCTCAAAGGTTGATCTTGTTTATTCCATTTCTTGTAGTCAAAAACTTGAATACAATAATTAAGGTATACTCAACCTATTGAATTCGTCAAGCAGAGTTTTGGTTATGGCACTCAAGCACACCATCCTGGCATTCCTGTCTCGTCAGCCTCTGAGCGGCTATGACGTTGCAAAAGAGTTTGCTGAAGGGTTTGGCAGTTGCTTTTGGAAAGCAAGTCAGCAGCAAGTTTATGCCGAACTAACCAAGCTAGAGCAGCAGGGCAGCGTCACTTATGAGGCGATTCCTCAACCAGGACGACTCGATAAAAAAATCTATTCCATCACAAATCAAGGGCACCAAGAGCTGCTCGATTGGTTAGCAAAACCCTGCGAACCTGCTGCTATTCGTGAAGACTTAGGCGTAATGGGATTGGCGGGTCATCTTGTTCCCTCTCAGAGTGTGATCCGCGAAATTGAACGGCGGCGACACCTACACCTTGAAATGGTGCAACACGTCAAAAAACTAGATGAGTATTTTTCCCAGCATCTCGATTCGCTGGAAATGAAGGATCTCTATATGCACTTAGTCATTCGTCGTGGCATTCGGTATCAAGAGGAGTGGGTGGCTTGGTGTGACGAAGCGATTCACGCGATCGGGCAAGCTGTCAAACGTCAGGCAGTTGAGCGTGAGGAGGATCGTCCTAAACTTTAACGTTGCCTATCACAGGCGTAAATCACAGGCGATACAAGCCAAGACACTCTACCCCTGAACCAAATAATGCTAACTACCCCAATCTATGCAGCGGCTCTCAGTTTTATGTTCGTCGCATTGAGTATCCGCACACTCTTGCTAAGAAGGCGACTAGGGGTCGCGATCGGGGATGGAGATCAGCCCACGTTAATGAGAGCCTCCCGCGTTCACGCAAACTTTGCGGAATACGTCCCGCTTTCACTCCTCTTAATCTATTTCTTAGAAATTCAGACGCAAACCAGCCTCTGGATTCACCTCCTGGGCAGCACCCTCGTGATCGGACGCATCACCCATGCAGTTGGGGTCAGCCAAGTTAAAGAGACCTTTCGCTATCGAATCATCGGCATGATGCTCACATTCACAGTGATCATCGTTTCATCTATCGGGCTGATCATTCGCTACGCCTTTCATCTTGAGGTTTAGTGGGTCACAATAAAATTGCGAGTCTATTGAGTTCATCGCTTCAATGATGCTAAATGTCCACAGCACTTAGGAATTCTGGAAGCGGCTCAAAGCGACAACGCTCAAGAGTAGCCAATCTTCGGTTACAGTGTTCACCCGATAGACCAGGCAGGTATCTCGCCCTGCATGAGCCTGCGTTAAGCTCAAGGACATGATGCACCGCTTTTCTTCCCAGATTCAGCAGCTTCGAGATCCAGAGGCAATTTCCTTAATCCAGCAGATCGAGCATCCCGCGATCACACTTGTACCGACTTCTCAGATTATCTCGACTGCCTGCGTGCATCAAGGACACGGCAATTCTCCCATTCTGCTGCTGCACGGATTTGATAGTTCTCTGCTCGAATTTCGCTGTCTCCTGCCTCGGTTAGCCCGTCAAACGCAAACGTGGGCAGTCGATTTGTTTGGCTTTGGGTTTACTCAGCGAGTGAGCGGAGTGTCCATCAATCCCGCTTCGATTCGGCAACACCTTTATCAAGTGTGGCAAACGCTCATTCACCAACCTGTGGTTCTCGTCGGTGCGTCTTTGGGAGGGGCGGTGGCGATCGACTTCGCCCTGACCTATCCAGAGTGCGTCAGTCAATTAGTGCTAATCGATACCGTTGGCTTTTCGGGCAGTTTTGCGATCGGGCAATGGCTTTTTTCACCCTTTGACACGATCGCCGCTGAGTGGTTGCGCTGGCGGAAATGGGCAGCGTTAACAGCAGCAGAGGCAACGCCAACTCCTGACCTTCAGATGGTGGATGCCATTCGCTGTCCGCTGCTGCATCACGAGATGCCCGGTTGGAGTGATGCCATCATTTCGTTCACCAAAAGCGGGGGTTACTCCGGGTTAGAGGCGAGGATTCACCAAGTTCAGCATCCTACCCTGATTTTGTGGGGAGACTCAGATGATGTGTTGGGCACGCAGGATGCCGAGAAATTCCACAGCGCGATCGACCATAGCCAGCTTGTTTGGCTCAAGCACTGTGGACATAATCCTCATTTGGAGCAACCGGACGTGACGGCTGAACAGATTCTAAAATTCATTCAGTGACTCAGGATTTGGATCAGACGCTAAACCGCAAGTCATCTAAACTTTCTTGCAGGACTTGATCCAAATGAGTATGTTGCCAAATCAACCGTTGAATCAAGCAATTCACCACGGCGGGAACTTCATCAGGTTTGATCAGCGACTGCTCAGAATCGATCGTGTTCTGTGCGATGTAAGTCACAAGCCGATCCATCTCAAGCGCTGAACAGGAAGATTCGTAGGTGTTTAAGTGTTGAGTCACGGTTGTTCTCCTGTTTAATCTCATGATTGTTTCTGAAGCGTTATACATTCACGCTTTCATTGAATTACAGTTGTCGTAGCTGTTTATGAACTGGTTGCAGTTCTATGTCTCTCTGCAATTCGTTATATCCCTTCGCGTCTACAGTCTGGCAGAGTTAAATTTCAAAACCGTCTGAGCTTCAACAATCTGTTGAATTCGGGGATCACTCTTCTCAACCCACCGCTCAGAAATACCGAAATAACTGCCAAACATCACGATCGGGACATTGGCAGTTTCAACCAGCAACGGGTAAATCGAATCTTCATCCCCCGATCGCTCATCTGGCAGGAGTTCACCCGTTAACTCTGCATACAACTCCCAATTTACCCATAGACAGTCGATACATTGTCCATACAGCGCATCGAGCACCATCCACTGATCTAGGCGCACCTGTTTACGATCAACGAGCCAAAAGATATCACCGCTCTTATCTCGCTTGAACCGAGCAGGATACAGCTTTCCAGTTACCTGATCTGCTAGCATCAGCGCGGGAAACCCCTCTGGAAATCTCTCCAGCACTGAATTAAATGGTGAGTGGTGTTCCTCAACGACCTGAATGAAAAAGCCTTCTTCCATTGCCATTGCAGCCTCTTGCTTAACTGCGCTTTAGGATTTGCTCGATCGTCGCTTTACTGGGTTCTACAAATGCCCAAGTGCCATTCGATTGCTTCCGAAAAGTCGCGAATACCAAAAGATCTGCCGTTCCCATTACCTGCCCTTTCCGCAGCGTCCCGACCTTTGCAGTAGTCAGCCCACAAAATCGAAACAGATAACCCGGAAGTTCTGCTCCAGCAAACAGTACACGCCCAGTTTGGTCCCGCTTGGCTTCCCCGTTCATTGGTGCATAGGTCGGTTCCCCATTTGTCTCAATCGCGAGATCACCGAGCGCGCTCACAATAGGCTGGTTCTGAACGCGATCACCGCGTTGAAGCTCCCATTTCTGATAAATCTGAATGCTCATCAGCTTGGCAGCAGCGGATGGCTGAGGTTTGCTCAAACCACAAGCCGACAGACTGCTACTCATTAATCCCATAAACAAACACGCCCAAAACTTCCTACTCATCAGGCAATACTCCTTGATTGCTATAGTGTCGAACCAGAACACTGCTGAGTTCGAGGCACTAATCGAACTCCCACATAACGGTTGTCCTCGTAGAGAATGACTGCCCAAATGGTCGGGTCAAACTCAAGCGGATAAACCTCCCGTTCAGCGATCGCTCCTGCGCGAATAGTCATCGGTTTTAATTTGCAATAGGGAGTTTTCAGGACACCTCGAACTCCTGCTTTGTTGGCTCCTTCCACGATCGTCATCAGCTTCAAAATACGCTCTCGACTAAGCAGTGCATTCGGTGTGACCATTTCTGCACACTGAAGCTCATCAATAGGAGTGAATGCAGAGATCAAGAACAGATTTGGATTGAATTGCCAAAGGAGTTTGAGCGAAGCAGCAGCGATCGCGCCCACAACCAGCAGGGCAACTGAGATTTTCAGATATTGCGGTTTGGGTGAATGGCTCATAGGAATAGCACTGCAACTAGCAGCCCTCCAAAAAGACAGCTTAAATTCCAGAACAATTTCTTCTTCCAAGGGACAAAGACCACGACCATCAGGACACTGATACCGCTAATCGCAACCACAACCCCTGAAAGGAGAATTGCCCACTGTTGAAGATAGAGAATCAGAGCATAGCGAATCAGAATGCCCAGCAGAAATGAGAAACTCCGCGTGGCGATCGTCAGCGCGACGCTTGGCTGATTAGCGTTTTTGGGTGTAACCAGATTGCGAGTCTCCTGGACTGGATCGGCAACCTCAGTCGTATCGGGATGAGAGGCTGTCGTGGAGTGTCGATCGCTGAAATCAGAATTCGAGTACGTCGCCTGAGATCTACTACGAGCAACGGTATCCGGTGCAGCCTGAGCGCGATCCGCTTGGTAGAGCGCGACCAAATCGAGTGAGAGAACTTGTAACCACGAAGCCTTGATGGAGCGACTGCGACGGGCAAGCGCAAGCTGTCGTTCAGTTGACCGCTTTCTGGGCGTTGAGGATTGCCGTTTTGGATGAGGCATGAGATGAATCTCCTCGTGCTTGGAGACAAATGACTGCTTTATCTAGGACAAGAGTACCATGTTTAAGAACAAAAGATGCTAGTTTTTTAGAATTTCTTAGTTCTAAAAGTTGAAGACTTGATCGAGGTAATTCGGTGCTAGTGTTGGATTGTCTAGAAAAGGTAACAGATTCGGGTGGTGCAGGAGAACGATCGTAGTGGGCGACTTGCTCGATTAGTCAGACGCTTACGCGGCGATGCCAGCACGTATGTTTTTGGTTCTCAGCTTGGCGTGACGCACAGCACAATTCGGCGTTGGGAAAGCGGTCAAGGCGGCATCAACGAGGAAGGCGTAGAGAAGCTGAGTCACGGGTCTAGCATTTCAGCCGATGCGATTCGGGCTTATCTGAGAGGAAGCATGAGTCTGAGAACGTGTTTAGGGCTTGAAGCACCCACTCAATCAGAAGCCCAATTCGTTCTAGAGCGGCTACCGACGTTATCAACGCAGGAATTGTTCAGGGTTTTGGAAGCGGCGATCGGACAGCTAATGCACCGCCTAACGGAGACTCGACCGGAAATTCTACAAATTCTGCAATCCGCGATCGGGCTACTCAGCATCCCTCCGTCCTCAAAGCGGTCTCGAAAATCTGAACCACCCGTATCAACGGAGGAGCGCTTTTTGCCGCGAACAATTCAGGATGCGATCATTGATGAGATTGAGGCTCGATATGGCAGCGTGAACTCGGTGACGATCACGCGGTTTGCTCAAGAGGTTGGGATTCAGCCTAGCGATCATTTAATCAAGATTGTGCAAGGGAAAAGCTCAGAGCAGGCTGAGTTAATGAAATTGCAACCGCATTTACAGAAGCATTCTAATCAATGCTGGAGCATTGAAGAGTTGCTCAAATTGACTCATCCTAAAAATAATCACGAATAGCGAAACCTGGGAGGAGTTTTCTGCATAAACTATGAAGTTTGCGGAAGATTCTCTCGTCTAGAGCTAGAAAAGAGACAGTGATATCCCGGAGTTGCTCTAATGGAACCTGTATCAACGCTCACTGCTGCCGCGATCGCTGATCTCGCCTTTAAGAAATTTATCGAATCTGGTGCGGGAGAACTCGCCAAAAAGTTTACAGAAAGTGCGATCGTGAAAATGGATGATCTCCGTAAAGTGATCTGGAACAAGATGCAAGGAAAGCCGACCGCTGAGGCAGCATTGACTTCGATCGAAGCAGGCTCCAAGGCAGAATTAGATCGGCTCGTTGCCTATTTACAGGTAGCAATGGATGATGATCTCCCCTTTGCCGATGACATTCGGCTGTTGGCACAAAAAATTCATGCAGGCAAGATTCAAGACAATAGCTCGATGCATCAAAATAATTCCGACAACGCTAAAGGGTGGCAAACCAAAGTTGAAGGCGGAACCGCATACGTTGGCGAGATTCATTTTCACGACCAGCAAACGAACCCTTGATGCAAATTCCTGGAAGCTATGACTGATCCAATTGGGCAACTGTGTCAAATCATTGCTGAAAGGCTGCAAACCAATTCACAGACTGACTCGGTTCAGATTGTGAGTGATTTAGAAGCGAAACTCTATCGTGACGCAGAATTAAAAGCCTCTTTGTACAGCGACCAACGCATTATTCAGATTAATTTGGGCGATGCTACAGGGTATCAGGTTTGGGTTAAAGAAGGTGGAATTGCCAACGTCGGAAGCCACTATCACGTTAATGCCGAAACCACTTAAAGCAGTTTTAGAAGTCTTTCTTGAGAAACAACGGCAAGAGAGTCAAAGGATTCCACACAATTTGCCCTACACCTACAGTGGGGTCACTAAATTTGTTGGGCGGGAAACAGAGTTAGAAACGCTGCATCGGCAGTTACATCAGAACGATCGCGTTGCCATCTCAGTGATCGAGGGCATGGGCGGAATTGGCAAAACAGAATTAGCCTTGCAGTATGCGGCAGGAGCTTGGCAATCGGGAACGTATTCGGGTGGCGTGTGCTGGCTGCGGGCACGCGAGGAAGTGGGAACCCAAATTATTAGTTTTGCTCTAAAGTGTTTGGATTTGACTCCACCTGAAGGTCTGGAATTAGCGGAAAAGGTGACGTGGTGTTGGGGACATTGGCGCGAGGGAGATACATTACTCATCTTTGATGATGTGCAGGATTATGCCACAATCAAACCGTTGTTGGAGGGAATGGATTTGCGCTTCAAAATTTTGATGACAACGCGATCTCGCTTTGGGTCTTCGGTGCAAGAATTACAACTCGATGTTTTGTCAAAAGATCAGGCATTGGCGTTATTAAGATCGCTTGTGAAGGACGATCGCATTGATCAGCAATTAGATGAGGCAAAACAACTATGTGAATGGTTAGGCTACCTACCGTTGGGATTGGAATTAGCAGGACGGTATCTAGCGAGAAAACAAGATTTGTCGCTGGCGCAGTTGTGGCAGCGGTTGCAGGATAAACGCTTAGAAGCGAGAGCTTTTAAGCAGGCTGAACCAGGGATGACAGCATCATTGGGAGTGGCAGCTGCATTTGAGTTGAGTTGGCAGGACTTGGAGGAGTCAGCGCAGCAATTGGCGATAGCGTTGAGTCTGTTTGCCTTGGCAGGGATTCCGTGGACAATGGTGGAGCAGTGTTTGCCGGACGAGGATACTGAAGAGTTGGAGGAGATTCGGGATGAGCAGCTTGTGGGAACGCATCTGCTGAAACGAGTGGATAAAGGAATATACCAACTGCATCAATTGCTGAAGGAGTTTTTTGTATCGAAGCGAGAGCAGACGGCAGTAGCGGAAGCATTGAAGCAAGAGTTCTGCCGAGTAATGTCATTTATCGCAGAGCAGTTTCCTCTAATGATAACTGCCTCGATAATTGAGCAACTTACACCACTCATTCCGCACTTTAAAGAAGCAGCAACCACTCTGAAACCTTGGCTAGCAGATGCAGATATAATCACGCCTTCGACTCGGATTGCTCGGTTTTATCATGAACAATCAGCTTTTGTAGAAGCAGAAGAGTGGTATGAGCAATGCCAAGTAATCTCAGAACAACGTTTAGGAAGCAACCATCTCAATACCGCAACCAGCTTTCACAATCTGGCAGGACTTTACTACACACAGGGGCGCTTTGAGGATTCAGAAGCCTTTTTTTCACGAGCGCTGGTAATTCGAGAGAATCAATTAGGAGAAAATCATCTTGATGTTGCAACTAGCCTTGCAGAATTAGGAGTAGTTCTCGAAGATCAAGGGCGTTACACCGAAGCTGAACGTTTTTGTAAGAGAGCACTAACAATTCGAGAGCAGCAATTGGGAGAAGATCATCTTGACGTTGCAGCTAGTCTGAATAATCTAGCTTTGCTCTATCAAGATCAAAAGAACTATGAAGAAGCAGAACGACTTTATAAGAAGTCACTGATAATCAAGGAGACAATCTCAGGGGTTAACGATCTTGCAGTGGCAACAAGTCTCAGTAACCTAGCAAATCTCTACTATGTGCAGAAAAAGTACAAAGAGGCTGAATGCAGCATTAAGAGATCTCTGAAAATTAGAGAGCACCAATTGGAAGAAAGCCATCCCAGCATAGCAAAAAATCTCAATAGTTTGGCAGCGATCTACCTTGCTCAAGGACGACACCAAGAGTCTGAGGAACTAGCAGTACGAGCACTCAAGCTCAAAGAGCATTTGTTAGGAGAGGATCATCCCGCCATTGCAACTAGTCTCAATAATTTGGCAAAGCTTTTTACATCGCAGGAACGTTACGGTGAGGCAGAACGTTTCTATGCGAGATCGCTAGAAATCAAGTTGAAGAAATTAGACAAGGATCATTTAAGTACTCAACGGGGCTGGAATAATTTTCGAGTTCTCTTGCTACAAGTATAGCTGTCGCCCGTAAGGTTGCGGCAGAATACCAAAACTCACTGAGCAGCAGCGTTCGTCTACGAAAACTCAATGCCGCAAGCTATGTGACCACCGCTATAATTCAAGAGAACCGGACAGATCAACTCTCAAAACATCCACTGACGCAATCGCTCCTCCAAGAACTTCAAGCTGAGATTAATCAAGAGAATGACGATCGCTCAGAACTGAGATAGCGCTCCACAGGCGATCGCATTCACTTGAATGTCTGAGATTGATCGATGCCATGTGCATGGTTTACTTCTTCCACGATCGCCGATTTGCTATAGAGCAATCCCTTGGATCAACACTGAGAAAATCAAAGTTAGGAAAGCATTGCTAAACGAGTTGACTGAATTGCACTGCCTAAAATCTCTGCTGCTTGGTAAATTTCTGCCTCAGCCGTAAACTTTCCAATTCCAATTCGTAGCGCCCCCTCTAAAACTTCAGGTGGTAGTTTCAAGGCTTGAAGAACGTGAGATGGAGCCTCTACCCCTGATGAGCAAGCTGACCCTGTGGAAATTGCCAATTTAGAACGAACTCTAGAAATCACAGCACTGTTAAGCACTTCGGGCACAGAAATATGAAGATTACCAGCGAGGCGTGAATCCAGATTCCCATTCACAACAAGTCCTGGAACTCTCTCAAGCAGAAGATTTTGCAAAAGATCACGCTTAACTGCGATCGCGCTTTCATCCTCTTCCATTTCTAGCTGTCGCAATCGACACGCTTCACCTAATCCCACAATTCCTGGTACGTTGAGTGTGCCTGATCTCATGCCGCGCTGATGTCCACCCCCGAAAAGAATAGGATGCAAGTGATGATTTTTGCGAATAGCTAATGCACCAACTCCTTTAGGTCCGTAAAGCTTGTGGGCAGAAATCGCTAAGTAAGTGATGCCCCATTTCTCAAACTCAAGTGGAATTCTTCCTACAGCTTGAGACGCATCGCAGAGCCAAGGGACTTTATAGCGTTGAGTCACTTGTCCAATGTCTTGAAGAGGATGAATCGTGCCAATTTCATTGTTGGCTGCCATGACACATAAAAGAGAGATTCCGTCAGCACAAACTTTCTCTAAATCCCTCAAATTAAATCTGCCCTCACAATCGACCGGAAGAAAAATGACCTCAGCGACACCTTGCTTAACTAACGCCTCACACGTATCTAGAACAGCTTTATGCTCTGTAGAGAGAGTAGCAACTCGGCAAGGAAAATTAGGAGACGACTTTAAGCAGCCTTGGATAGCTAAGTTAATGCTTTCGGTTGCGCCAGAAGTCCACACAATTTCTCTAGCAGAAGCTCCAATCAGTTCAGCGACTTGAGAGGCTGCTGTTGCCACTGCTTGTTGGGCATCATCACCATAATCGTGATCAGTACTGCTAGCATTGCCAAAAGCAGTTGTCATGTAGTGCAACATCCGTTCAGCAACTCTAGCATCGACTGGAGTTGTGGAATGGTAGTCCAGGTATATCGCTCTATGTCCTTTGGTCACTGTGCCTCAGCGTAAATTTCTGAACCAAACTGCTTAAACTCATCATCAAGATAATACAGTGAGGAACGAATCGCCTGCCGCAAACTACGGGCTGGATCTAGACAGTCGCGTTGAAAGTCCATCAGGGTTAGGCTTAGGTGGGGATAGAGAATTTTGAGAAACCCTGCTGCTGATTTAAGGATGGCATTCTGATCGCGGACGGTAGCACTTTTATCAAATTTTGTGTGTTGCTGTACGTAGGAGAAGAAACGGTTGTCATGGCGCAGACAAAGTAGAGCTTCGCCAAAGAAATCCATTTTCAACCCAACTTGAGAGGCTGCCATTTCTCTCTGAAACTTGGGAATCTTCCAGCCTGGAATTATTCCAGCAAAGCGATCAAGAAAAGCAGTCTCAGCGAAAAACTTAGGCAAATCCGCAACTAAGTGATCCTCGTTGCGAGGGCGCAGATATTCGTCTAGCTCAATATTTGCCAGCATCACCAGGGAGCAATCGCTTGCGATATCTTGAAAGCCAGAGCGATTATAGCGACCGCTTGCAAGATACGTTTTGAGCGGTCCAATCACTTCATCAGGGTTATCGAAGCTTAAGCTCTGGACTTCATCTAGAACAACAACATCGTGCCTTCCGAGTAGTCCTACTTCCTTAGTTTTTCCATTAATAAAAAGCTGCGCTGGCGTGACTTTTCCACCACTAATGAGAGCAACTTTGCTGCTGATGTTCTCGAATACAAAGCTTTTACCCGTGCCCTTTGGCGCAAGCTCCATGATGTGGAAGTTGGACTCTACTAATGGCAGCAGTCGAGCAAGTACCCAAGTTTTTGCTTGATGAGTGTAGCTGGGATGGTCAGGGTTAAACCCGATCGAGCAACAGAGCAAGTCACGCCACTGCTCCGTCGTAAATTTTGCTCGACAGCCTGCGTAAGCTTGAAGGTCAACCTTAGAGCATTGGAAGGGGTCGAAGTCCATCACTTCAACTTTCCCATCAGGCTGCATAGCGAGGCTAATTTTGCCCCAAACCCCTTGACGCAACAGCATCTTATTACGCTCAATTAAGTTCAATGGAATGGCACAATCTGATAAATTTAGAACTGGAATTCGGGCAAAAGGATCGGGGATTTCTCCAGATCCCTGCTCTAATTTGACTCTTACCTGCATGAGCGCAATCAACTTGCGAACTTCACCTTGAGTTAAATCGAAAAGGATTTCATTGCGATCGTCCTTCCGAGGAAACGCTTTTTTGACAAACGCATTGACTTTTTCTAGCTCATCAGAAGTTAATGCACCCGTACCTGGCACAATCTTGTCTAGTAGCCATTCAGCGACAAAACTAGGAACTCCAACAGCAGTCAAACCACTCGAAGGCAACCGGGTTTTATCAATACTCAGACTACCGAATACTTCTTGTACCAATCTGCTGTTATAGGAAATCATCAATATCTAGCCCACTGCTGAACATTTGCTTCACTGTCAAAAGAGATTCAGAATCCAAACTGGCAGTCCCAAATTCCACTCCAGCAAATTGAAACCTGAGTTCACCCGTTAGGGCAAGTTGATTGCCTTCACAATGTGGTGACAGTTCTGGGCAATTGGAGATTGGAACCTGAATAGAAGTTTTCTGCCCTGCTGGAACTTTTACGTCTAGAGAGTAGCCTGTTCTCAGTTCATTGAATTCGTTAATATACAGACAAAGCTGAGTCAAGGGTACTTCGTTTAGATTGTTGATCGTTAATTCTAATTTGCCTGCCTGTCCAGATTCTCCTTCCCCATCACAGATAACCGAAACTGGAAGGCGGGTTGTGAACTGGCGCAGTACTGAGACTCCAACGACGACTTCTTCGGGAAATAGTCCGCCATGAGAACCGATGATTTCATTCTTTTCGGTGTAGCTGAACGCACTCAGACAGGCTGCACCCTTGACAACGCTGATGTCGTGGGGAAGCCCGTAGCGCTCCGCGTCTAAAACAACAAATCGAGGATCATCAGTTTTACCGATCGCCATTCGCCCTTTTGAGATCAGTCCCTCTGGATACTCAGATAAATGTTCAGTTTCACCCATCATTTGACCATGATCACTAGCAATGACGATTTTAAGTTGTTCGGGGTGAGGATATTGCTTCACGCAGTATTCGATCTCTTTGGCAATCCCCTCTAGAACGTGTGGACGCTGAACTTGGTAGAGATTCTGCCAGTCTTGCTGACTATGATAAAGATGGTCAAACTTATCTGTATCCCAACAGTAAAGCGTGTGAGCATCCTTCTTCAGATCTTGATTCAGGCTAGCCTGTTTATGGTCTGTGTAACGTTTGCCGATTCCCATTTTGGCGAAGCCTTTACCTGCATCAGGCACCCAAGAAGAATGGCTAGGGGGGAGTTGGGTATAAAGACTCCACTTTGCGTATTCTGTCTTTGTAGGTAAGATGCTGATGCGCGGTTGGAGGGCAGTTTCGATCGAAAACTGATTATTTCGAGTTAGGTATTTCAGAAGCTCTTGATGATCCAACCATCCTAATCCATCTATGACGACCCATAGAACAGGACTCTTTTGGCATAAATCTTGAACGAGAGATGCCACACTGTAGTTCAAACCTGACCGATCAGCAGGATCGAGTCTCAGGTCGGGATAGTTTCTCAAAATCCAATTCACGAAGGAGTCGGCGAGGCGATCGCTGATTTTAGGGGGAGATGGCAAGGGGCAAATTGCAGTTTCCCACCGCCGGAAAGGTAAATACTGTTCAGTAACCCATCGCATTGCATCAGTAGAACTTGCTTCCAAGGCAAGAGCTTTAGGCTGAGGGGGAGACAGGAGATCGTTGAGGTCAGTGAGTTGCTGATGGTTGAGATAAGGAGAAAGTTTACGTATGCCCTCTGCCGTAAGCCAGTCGGGTCGTTTTTTGAAGATGGAGTAGGCAAGAGAGGCGATTTGTTCCATTCCAGCTTGTTTGCTCGGCGTTAGCTCATCTAAAATCTGAGCTTCTTTTAAGAGAAACTGACGTTCCCAGAATGCGCGAAATTCTGTTACCAGAAAATCAGGTACTGGCATCCTGTAGCAGCCCAACGCTTTAATTTTGGCAGAGGGTTTAGCGATACCAATCCACTGGCGGAGTAGCTGTAGCTTGTCTTCAGTTTGGTAATAGGCTGCTAAATCTTGGGCGCGTTCCACAATTTGGTTTTGCCAAACCTGCTCTAAGGGCTTGTAAGATTCTAATACCTGGATAGAGAGCCACTGAGCCAGATGATTGATAGAAGGTTGCTCGAACCAGATTTGTTGATCGCAATCAAGTACATCCGCTAGTAGATGAGCGATTGAATTCTCTGAAGGATAAGAATCGAGCTTTGTAGCAAGTTGAAGAACTTCTTGAGGAGTCCATTCTTGAGGAATTGGAACTGATCCAAACAGAGCTTCTAAGCGGACGCGAGGATTTTGTTTTTCCTCGATGATGGCATCTAACTTGTTCCAAACTCTCAGCCATTCACGAGTCCATTCACAGAGACGTTCTGCTTGCAGTCCTTTACCCGTGACCCAGTAAAGCCCATCTACCAAGAAGAAAGCTCGCATCCACTCGACTTCTGTCTTAATCTCAGTACATCCAGAAGGAGGCGAATACAGCCCAGTTGGGTCGAGAATGACGGATTTACCAAGAGGGCTTCCTGCGGTGATTGCTGATGGAGATGCTGGAGGAAAGCTATCAAACAGCGAGTAGGAAATTTGAGAATTACTTTCCGATGCGATCAGCGATACTGAGCTACCCACCCGCAGTGCATTTTCAGCTTCAACTGTGTATAGGAGAGGTTGAGCTTCAAATCCCTCGGATTGCTCTGAGGGTATAACTTCTACGTCGATAGCTGGTATAGGCGCTTCTTCAGGCTTCCGCAAGCTAGGAAGAGACGAAATCGCGTTCAAGAACTCGGTTGCTGAAGAGAATCGGTCAACTCTTTTAGGCGCGATCGCTCTCACGAGTATCTGCACTAATTCATCACTCAAATCTTCACAGCCGTTAAATTGACCAGGGTTCCAAGGAGGGCTATCAATGGAAGGACTTGACTCATCAACGGGATACTCACCTGTGACACATTCATAAAACGTGATTCCAAGCGCGTAGAGATCGCGGCCAACTTTCTCATCCGTCGTTGGCTCAAGTCTTAGCTTAAAATCCGGCGGCATATATTTTCGCGTTCCAGCGCTCACGGTCACTTCATCACCATCAGCTACAGCGATATTGAAATCAATAATCCGAACACCATTAGCAGTCAGCAGCAAGTTAGAAGGCTTAATGTCTTGGTGATAAACGCCGTGCTGATGGAGATGAACTAAGCCGACCGCAGTTTGTTGAGCAATTTGAACTGCTTTTTCTAGGGTAATCGCTTTCAATTCTAATAATTGTTCAACATCCTGACCTTCTACATATTCAAAAATGATAAAAGGAGTATCATCCTTCAGATGACCTGCAAAGATCACTTTCACAATGTGAGGATGTTCTGGAATCTGTCTTAGCGTCTTATATTCCTGCCGTAGCCGCTCGTAGACTGAGCGACGATCGCGGGTGACAAGCTTCAAGACCAAAACAGTGTCATCCAAAGAATCTAGAACTTTATAAGCAACGGCAAAGCTCCCTTGACGACCTAATTTCTGAATAACTCTGTACCGATCGTCTATTGGGCTACCAACTGGAAGATTTGCCAAATCTAAGGTTTGTAGCGTGGCTAATGTTGTTAATTCTTGTAGGGCAGCGTCGGCGCTGGAAAAGCGATCGCGAGAATGAAACGCGCATAGTTTTTGGAGCCAAGCGTCCATACCAGAAGAAAGGTCAGGTTGTATGATCGATGGTTTGAGTGGAAAAATAGCCGAGCGATCACGAAGCTGCTCCGCACTCTCGAAAGCTTGTTTACCAGTCAGCAATTCATAGAAAATAGTTCCTGCTGAGAATAAATCTGACGAAACACTCGCTTTTGCTGGATCGCGGTAGCACTCTACGGATTGATAAACTGCATCGTCTTCTAGATCATCGACGATATATTCTGTGACTCCGCCAGTGCGATCGCAAATGCGGGCGTAGTCAAACCCGATTAGACGGATCTGACCATTAATACCAACCAGAATGTTGTCGGGTGTCAAGTTACGATGAATTACCCCATGCTTGTGGGCATGGTCAAGCGCAATCAGAATTTCTCCCATAAAGTCGAGCTTCTGATCAAGCGCTACAGGTTTTTTCCTGGCGTGTTGCCGTAGCGATTGACCCGGAATGTCTTCGGTAACAAGAACAAAACAATCCCCGTCTTCAGAGGCGAAGAACTCCTGCACATTCAGGATGTTGGAATGTTTAGGAATCTGATAGACCGCCTTAAAAGCGTTGCTGATTAACTTCTGCTCTGCTTCCCGCTCGGCTCGGTTTTGATAGGGATCGGCTCGATATACTCTTAAGCGGGCTGTCCATCCGCTTTCACCCATCAAGAGGTGTCTAGCGCGATATTCAGTGTAACGATCCGTGCTACCCAATTCTTCTTCAACCTGCCAATCGCGGTAGCGAGGGGGAGAGCTTTTAGCTCGTGCTTTCCCTTGAATCGCTCGTTTAATATCAGGAAAAAATGCGCGAATATCTTTTAGGCGATGGTCTGGAATAAAGTCGCGGCTTTTGAAGTAAGCTTCGCATTTTTCATTGCAGTAGGTGATGTGCTGACTGTCTCTACCATCGAGATCAATAATGTTCACATCTTCAGCAATCATCAGCGTCACTGCATGAACGTGAACCCGCCCCAAATCTGGCTTCAATCGATTAGAGTCTTTTAGTAAAGTATTTAGGACTTTAGCAATGTTTCGCAGTTTAGCGACCGGGGAAGCATAAGGCTGTCGATTTTCTGGATGCCACCGCGATCCAACGACCTCAATTTGACCGTGAGTTCCCTTCACATCAACTACGAAGACGCATTGAGGAGCGAGAATGATGAGATCAACCTCAAACGTTTCCTGATTTTGTTTGATTTCTAGATTGTGAAAGATTTCAAAGGTGTCCGGCAAACGACGCAAGTAGTAAATTGCGTCTCGCTCCCCCTCATTGGCAGGTTGACCAAAGGCAGTAATTTTAGCCATCAAATTCCTCCGTTGGGTCTGACAGAAGAGGTTCTAATTCACGATAGAAACTGATTCGTCGAGGGCGTGGAATCCGCTCGAACAAAATCTTGATCTGATTTTCGCAATCCTTAGCAATTTCTGCTTCACACTGGCGCTCAATGTATTTTAGGAGGTCTTGATGAGCGGAGCTTAGAGCTTCCATCCGATGGGATTGAGTTTGGATTTTCTGCAATATTCGATTGGCGAGTTTGCCTTTCTCTACATCGTCTGTCAGTTGCTCAAGCTCTGCTGCTTGACTTTCTAAGGTTTTCAACCATTTTTCTACATCAGATTGCTGTCTTTTTAGAATCTGGGCTTTTGTTTTCTCTGTAGCTTCGTAAACTGACTCAAAACGCTCCTTTAGTAAAGGAGTCAGATTACTGACACTTTCCTTCCATTGGGTCAATTTCTCCGCTTGAACCTCGTATGCATCAAGCGTTTTGACGCTCTCTGTCTCAGAAATGCGAAGTAGCTCAATCAGGAGACGGATATTTGCGCTAACTGCTTCAAAGCGATCGGCTGACTCGGAGCCACTATAGCGGGCTGCATTTTTCAGCAATTCTTCATGTAGTCTTTGAGCTTCTTTGGCGGTGGTTAGATGTTCTAATCTTTGCTCAAATTCGTCTAGCTCTTGGATGTAGATTTGAATTTTGCTCTGTAAGTCGCTCTCCAACTCATTAATTTTTTGCTGAAAGCGATTTGAATCATAAATCAGGATTCTCTCATCGCCGATCGCTGCTAAAGTTCTGCGGCAACTCGCGATCGAATAAGTTTGTCTGCAAAGTGTTTCTAACTTTTGCAGTTTTTCCAAGTCACCTCTTAACTCCTGAATCTCTTGCCGGAAGGCTTGATAGACGGGATATTCTGTAGAATCTTTGAATGTGAACTCAGCCCTAACGTAGTCAGTTTGAACCTGATCTAGATCTCCAAGGCTATCTACGTTTGTGAGGCGATCGCGTAAGTCCTGCAAGCTCCTTGTATGGCTCGAAATTTTATCCCGAAGGGATTGGAGGACTTGCTCGATCTCCAGAGTAAAAGATTCTATATCATGAAGTCTAGTCTGGTAGCTTCGGATCTCTTTGATCCCATCTTCTAAGAATTGAACGGTATTAGTTTTAGGTAACTTGTATTTGTGACGAATGGCTCTAATGATCTGCTCATCTTGCGATTTCCTCAGTTGCTTTTGATGTTGTTCTTGCAGTTCTGTATGTCGAATTTCAAGATTTTGTAATGACTGTTCAAGGTCAGCTTTTACATCAGCAAAATCTTCATGAGAAGCAATAAAGTCTAGACGCTGCCGAAGGAAGTTTTTCAATCGAGGGTATTCTTCTAACCGTTTAAGCTCAAGACTGTAAGCTTTAGCAAACCCTTCTGAGATGAAAGCATTTCGCCCTTTGGATTTAAACCCGTCTAGTTCTCGTTGGTACTCTTCCAGTGAAATCGTTGAATCGGTAATCGGAAGATTAATCTCCAATAGTTCTTGATAGCTCTGAAATGCTTCAGGTAATTTGCTTGAGGCTAGATCACGAATTCGTTCTAATTTGCGATTAGCACTTGAGAGCGAGGCTTTGATCGTCCTGATAGCTTCATCTTTACCTTGACCTTTGCTCAGTTCTCGCTTTAGATATTCCAGTAACTTGGTAATCTTCTGAGTACTCGTTTCGTCAGTAATGCGATATCGCTGACTATTAACTTCTCCCATTAATTCATGAATCTGCTCAGGGGAATCTAAGCCTGAAGACCGCTCTTCCCAAATTTCTACTTGCTGAGTTAGATTTTTGTGATGCTGATTCAGTTCTTGCAAGATTCTTTCGTAATCTTCTTCTTGCTTAACGGATGGAGTGACCTGAGCCATCGCCTCGATCGCGGTGCGAGCCGAAAGGTAATCTTGTTGAGTCGGGGTATTACCCAAGACTCTATAGCGGTTCTGAATTTGAGCTAGACACTCTCTTACTTTTGCCTCTTCTTTGAGTTCCAAAAATCGGCGCTCTGCAACTTGAAGAGAGTACTTCAAAGTCTCAGCTAACGCAGGAGGCAGACTCGTCACCTGAGTGATTTGAGTCAAAATTCTCTGGATTTCAACCTTGTAGGTGCTACAGGCTTCCTCTGTTTGTAAGGACTCCGATCGCTCACTCTCAGCGTCTACAAATTGTTCAATTTTCTCACCTACGGCTTGTAAAGCTTGAGCCTGACGATCGCGCTGTTGTGCTGTTGGTTGAACGGAAATTACATCGTCTCTAAGTACGATCGCGGGCGGAGTGGAGAGCAACTTGGGATAGAGGTCTAGCAGCGATCCAAGCGGAGGAGAATCGTTCAACGATTCTGCTGCTTCAACAGGCTGATACCAATCTCTGACGCGGCTAATACCAGACTGCACCTGGTCTCTAGTTTTGGTGATCGCTCCAATCTCAGCCGGATCAGGCTCACCTGACTCTAAATAGGTTTCTACTGCAAGAAGATACTGCTCTGCTTGGCTGTAATCAATGGAAGCTTGAGGATGAGGGGGAGGCGAAACTTTCTTACGACGGATTAGTTTAGCGTTTCCTGTGACGATCCACTTGTGGACGAAGTCATCCGGTTTTTCTAGGATGTTAGTGGCTGCCCAGTCCTTCAATAACTTAGTTTCTACAGTGACGCTTGCTGAACCTCTTCTTCCAGCAGCAGGAATCGTTGCATTTCCTTTCAAAGAGACTTCTTTACGGTGATAGGATAACCATCCTGCCAAAAGCATTGTGAAGTTATACTCGCTATAACCGTAGGGAGGAGCGGAAAGGGTCTTCCAGATCTTTTGTAATTCAACTGTTTTTTCTGACTGATCCCCCAAATCAGTCATTTGAGAAATTACATCCCAGGCTGCTTTGAGGCGTTCATGACTAGGAACTTGAGCCGAGTATCGTTGAGAAGTCTTCTTGAGTAATCTCCAACGACTGACAAATACAATGTCAACAAAACTGTAAGTGTTGTCGGGTAGGGGGGAGCTTAGATTTTCCGCTAAGAGTTGTCGGGCAACAAAGCTGACGACTTTGCGACCTACCATCTGATTTGATCGCAATTTGTCAACCCCGTCAACAGGTGGGACAAAAGGATATAAGTTTTCTAATAGAACGCTGATGACTCGCTGAGGCTTTTCCCGTTCGGCAGGAGGAATTTTTTCTACCCCGATGCAGTGGTAAGTGCAGGATTTTAGTAAATTCCCAGCTTGGGTATTGACTTGCTTTTCCCAGCGATCGAGTAGCTCGTCGTAGGCTGTACCCAGGTTTCGTCGTTCTGCGACTTCTTTATTTTTTAGAGTTTGAATTTTTAGCAATACACTGGCTAATTCGCCTGTTTCATCAGAAGGAATGGCGACTGCAATGCAATCGCGAATCGCAGATTTTGCCAAGAGGCTATCTATCCGCCGCCGGAAATCCTGAAGATCTGCCTGAGTCTCAGCCAGGATATATGCTAGGATGCCACGCTCCTCGGTATTTCTCAGAGTCTGATCACTCGACAATGCTCTAATAAAGCCATCAATCGTATAGATTTTATGTTCAAATTTCCAATCGTCTAAGACAAGCTTGTTGCTATCGACAAAGTGTTTAGCTGCTAAAGTCTTGCTGTCTAGAAACTGTTCAACTCTAGCTTGAGAAAATGCAACCACTCGATTAACCGAGATATCTTCACCTCGATCTCTGATCTGCTCTTCAATCTCTTGCTCAATGCTCTGTGGATTCGGTCCAATCCAGAAGCGGTACAGTTTCACCTCTGGTCTGTAGTAGATGACATCTCTTACGTTTGCAAGCTTATTTAGAGCTGCTTTGACCTCTAGCTCTGATAAACCTGTGAGCGTCGCTAATATTTCCTCATGAGATTCTCGATCGGTCTTAGTAAGTCGATCGCTGGCATGAAAAAGAAACAGTGCTTTTAGGACAAGCAATTCATTCGGGTCATCTGACCCAGCAAGCGCAGTTTCAGCCTCTTTGTATTTGCTGTAGTTGGAGTCATAAGAAAAGTTTCCGAGAAAGGTGTCGATGAGCGAGATCGGACGAACCCAATTCAACTTACCTTGAGTTTCAAGCGGCTGGTTTTGGATAAAGTCTTTGACGTTCTTCTTGACAAACTGAAGTGCAGTCCGGTCTTGGGTGAACGCAAGATTACACAATAGGTAGCTAGTTAGGGGATGGAGTGGAAAGCAACCGATCGTAAGAGTGTTATGAAACTTGTTGTGTGTCCAGCCTTTCTGTCTGTAGATAGTGATCCGCTTCTCGTAAGCGTTATTTGTTTCAGAAAGCAGGGCACTGTCCCAGGTCGTCCTAAAGGCTTCCCATTCAGGCGAATCAGTTTTTTGCAGGATTAAGTTATCCAGCACTAGTTCTAGACTAGAAGCCACTTTTTGGTAGGTGCTTCCCTTCGGGGCGAGACGACCAACGAGTCTTTTGTGATCTTCTAACGCGCCTGCTGGAATGCCCATTCCCATTGCTGGGTCAATCTGCGTGAAGCTCAGTAGAGCAATTTTACTTTTATAGGCTTCGCAGATATTCGTGATGTTTTGTAGTGCGGTTCCTCCTGCACCGATCGGGTCTTTTGCCCAGTTTTGTAAGTAGAAATTGAGTTCGTCAAACAGAATTAGAATGCCTTGAAATCGAGGATTTTCTCCTGAGCAAAGATTGATTGTCAGGTCTTTAAGAATTTCCTCGATATCTATGCTAGTAGTGAAGTCAATGTCCTCAGCATCGACTTCTTTGATATAAGCAACGAGGTTTCTAGCAGTGGGTATCACTGCTGGATTGTTCTTCTGAAGTTGTTGAATGAGTGAGTTTAAGTCTCCATCAGAGCTATCAAGGCCTTCTAAATATGCTTCAGCGCGTTCCCGTTGGTTTAGGTCTTCGCTAATCTTTTGCAGGTACCTTAGTGGTTTACGACAAATGTGCTGGGCAACAGAATTTGTAATTCCTTCGGCTTCCAAAGTTCTGAGTAAAGTTTGAAGAAAGTGTTTCTTGATGTCACCGGGACGATCACCGCTCAAACACAGCACCAAATGTCTACCGCGTTTTTTGTAGAGACGCAGTTTCTCAGCGATCGCGCTATTTTTTCCTGCTGCGTTTTCGACTTGATGCAAGATGCCTTCGACTTCAGGACTGTTGGCAGGCTTGCTGAAATAGTTGGCGATCGCAACTGCAAAGTGAGATTTGCCTTTGCCGTATTGCTGAATTAGGAGGTGAACGTTTGCCTGGTTGCGGCTATCGTAGCTGCTTCGTAAAGCTTCTAGTACGCCAATGGTCGATTCTTCGAGCTTTTCTTTGTCGTAGTTAAAGACAAACCCCTCACAGAGTTTTTGGTTGGTGTCTTGCTCCTCCATCAAACCAAAGTTGACGGAATCGGCGACAATTCCTGCTTCGTTAATTCTGACGAGTTGGTTGAGGAGCATAAGATCGTTAGTGGGTTTGGACGGTGGATGAGATGCGTTTGAGACGGTCTTCAGACCAGGTTTTGGGCGCGATTTTGTGAGGCAGAAGTATCCACAAGAGGCGTTCTAGCTTACGGGTGTTTTCTAAACTGTTCCAGAACAGGGTGATGTGGTCGCCGGGTTGGGTGTTTAGGTAGGTGATTAGGCAATCTAAGCCTTCTAGTAATACGACAGGTTTGACGGATTGGTTGCAGATGGCTTTGATGGCTTCTAGCTCTTCGTCGATTTGATAGTGGAGGGTGAGAAATTTGGTATCTGGTTTGGTTCGTTGAAGGAGGTTTTCGCGGTAGCTGATGAGTTGAGCACCGTTGTAGCGGGTGATCTGACCGAGTTCGATCGGGTTTGGCGTGTCCCACAGGAGTAGGTGGGCGCGATCGTCGGGTCGGGCGTTGCGAAGGAGAAGGCTAGCGATCTGCGTCATAGGCTTTCTCCAGGAGGGTGAGAGGGTCGTCCCAATGAGGAATGGTTTGGTAAGGAGGGACGGCGCGACGCTGCTCGATGATGCCGTAGGTTTCGAGGGTGTTGAGTTGTTCTTGAGCGACGGCGGGGGAGATGCCTAAGACGGGGGCGAGTCCCATTTCGTGGTTCAGGATGGATTCAGTCAGAACAGATTTTGCGTCTTTAAAGTCGCGGCTCCAGAGTTTTGCGAGGAAGTAGCCGACGAGATGGATATTGGGGAGGTTTGGTCGATCGATGACAAATTGATCGCCGTTTTGGGTGAGCAGTTTACAGCCAGCTAGGGCATAGTTTTTGGTGTAAGCGTGGAGAAGATACTTAAAGTTTTCGATGAGATTTTTGGTGGCTTCTTGCTCGAAAGTAAGAGCGCTAGTGTGAACGAGATCTACGCTGGTAAAGGTGCGATATTGGGGCAGGAAAGTGTAAATAAAATAAGTCCAGCCGCCCCAGTCTGCGGGGACGCTAGGTGGGATTTGCAGCCCTTTTTCACCAAGGCTGAGATAGAAGTGCATCAGCCAGTCAGTGATAGGAGACTCCAGATCAGGATCTTTGGCGAGAATAATTTTACCTTCTGATGTAAGAAATTTGTCTTTAACTAACCCTGAGCGCATTGCCCAGCCTCTCATCGAACCAACTTTTTTATTGCCTAGACCAGTGCGTTCCATCAAGCTCTCTACAGAGTCATTCAAACCCTTCTCTTCGGCAGCAGCTCGAAGGATTTTTATAAGGTCTTCTTTTTTGAGTCCAAGCTTAGTGTGAAAACCGAGTTGTAACTTAGGCATGGGGGCTATTTGGTGAGCGGGTAGATGGCACTTCCAGATAGGAGTAGGCTTTCTCCTCATCCAGAGTGCCCAGGAACTTTTACAACTGACACATTAAACAGGGCATTGTGTCGTCTTCGTCGTCTAGCACGTCAGCTAACGCCTCTGATAAGGGACGATTGGGGGCTGTTTGCTGCTGTTTTGTCATTGCTTTCTCGTGGTCTTCAATAATCTGTTCTTTGCGGGTCAGCAGTTCTCGCAATGTTTCACCTTGAGTCCAGGTGTAGTTTCGTCCATCTTTGTGTTCCTGTTCATAGCGAATTGCTTCCTCAAATAGATCAGGATGTTCTTGAGCAAGCATTACCCATTCATATTTGCGCTGAAAGAAGCAAAAGAAACATCCAGAACGACTACGCCAGCGATAATAGCTAGGTATACCGATTCCACTTTCTTCCAATAGACGAAGAATGTCAGCTTTGACTAAACCGCGCTCTTTGAAAGGAAAAATAGGTTTGATATTAGGCTTTGTAGAAATGTATCCATCTCGATTTTCATCTGCTCGAATGCCAACATAACTAATAGTTTCAGCATCACCGATGAATTCTTCTAGAGGCTTAATCTTCATCTGTTTTGTACACCAACGCACCTTGGGCGATGGCAGTACTCCCCCATAAACATCCAACCAGTGATCAAATCCTCTATCTGAACTTAGGTATTCAATTTTGATTCCCAGTCGGGCTTTAATTCGGTCTAAATACTCGTAGGTTTCTTTGAGTTCTTTACCAGTATCACAGAAGAAATATTCCATATCAGGAACTTCTTCATGCAGCAAAATGGCGAGAGCAGTGCTATCTTTTCCGCCCGACAAACCCAAGACATTTCTAACGCTTTTCCCACTCATCGCTCTAGCTCACATTCACAACAAGACTCAATAATTCAAGCAAATGTTTCTAATCTTCTAGTTAGGAAGAAAGAAATTTGCACCGCCATTGCATTGGAGCTAGAGCGATTTTTTGGTGATCTAAAACACCGCGATGAAAAGCAATTTGGTAGGTTTCTGTTTGCAGATTAATTTGATAAACGAGAGATAAGATAAAGCGCTCAGAGTGTTCTATAGAAAATCGTCGCTCTCCTTCGCTAAGAGAGAAACTAGGCGTATAACTCCGAGTCGCTTTTACTTTTACGTAAGCAATTGCTTTCTCAATGGTTCCGACTAAGATATCAAAGCCTAAATTATCGTAGGGCTGTTGAGTGACTTTCTCACGAGGATAGAGTTGATGAACTTCGCTAACTGCTGACCTCACTGCAAATTCTTCGATTGCAAAATCTGCTTCAGGCAAAGTGTATTGATCACCTCTTTTTGCTGATTCCAACACACAATAAAGCCTTAATGCTTCCTCTTCTGAAATCCCTTTGTTAACAGCCTCTTTTTGAATCCATTTCTCAATTTTTTCTTCGCAGATCGCTTTAGACTTTTCGACTAATGCTGCATCTTTAAGGTCAAAGTTAAGTAGAAAAGTACGATTTGCTTTGTCGTAAATAATAATCTGATGGGTATTTGCAAGAGTTCTTTTGGGTGCATCCATCAAAATCGTGTCCCAAAAGCTGAGATCGGAGCCATCATAGCCGCTTAAGGTTCGGGCTAACTCAGTTCTGCTCGAAAACCCATCCCGCTCCAGCAAATGCAAAATGATGACAGGCTGATAGATCGCCGCCATCGTCATTTGGTGAGTCAGAAACTCAAGTAACTCCGTAATCTCTCTCATTCCAATCTAGCAGTGCAAACTGGGGACTCGTTGACGCACACAAATACCAGGAGTTTTGCCTATTCTCAGTTAGAGCTACGACTCAGTATTTCTACTGCGTTGATTCCCCAAGAGAAGCAAAACTTATCCAATTTTTGTCACACACCTATGTTGTAACAATTTACCCAATGTCGAACATCCGCAAAGTATAAGAAATTGCAATAATTTTCCAGTTTAACCACTGATTTATTGATGCTTACGCTATTTTCTTTTAACAAGAAAGCACTGAAAGCTTTGCCAAAAGCTAGTTTCAGCAGATAACTGTTATTAGCAGTTTTTAGCCTTCAGAGTGAATGGGGCGAAATCTTCACCGACCTAAGTCAGAAACTTTACTTAACTCTCTAAGTGGAAAGGCTGCCCTGACAGACCTGACGAAGCTCATCTAGAGAACTAATCGTCTTCAGCCCCTCCAAAACCATTTCCAAAACTTGCACGTCCTGAATCTGCGAAATCTCCGGTAAGAAGTTTAATCCTTCGTTGCCAAACCTCAACTCCAAACCCAATGCGATGCCTGACAGCAAGCCTTGCTGCAACCCTTTTCTAATCCCTATTCTCTCCACACTGGTAATGTATTGCATCCGCTTTTCTTTGAGTTCTAGGCAGGAAGGCTATCTTGGTAAACTCGGCGAAACTCATCTAGAGAACTGCTAGTTTTCAGTCGCTCCAAAACCGTTTCCAAAACTTTCACATCCTGAATTTGCGAAATTTCTGGCAAGCAATTTAGCCCTTCGCTGCCAAACTTCAATTCCAAGCCCAAGGCAATGCCCGACAGCAAGCCTTGCTTCAAGCCTTTTCTCTCCATACTGGTAATGTATTGCATTCGCCTTTCCCCCTCATACTGTGCAAGTTCCAGCAAAAACTCATCCTCTAAATCCTGCGGAAGCGCAAGAATCCAGTCAATAAACTGGAACAAGTCGAGGATATCCTGCCGTTGCAATCCTTGCTCATATAATCTTTTGACCAAAGAAAGCTTCCAACTCTTCCGCTCTTCCCCATTATCGCGTGTTTCTTGAGTCTTGAGATGAGCCATCACTACCGTTGCAAACGGGTTTCGGCTTGCCTCCAACGCCTGCCACTGCGCCCCATAATCCGCCAGCTTGACGATCGGAAACTGAAACTGCATCCGACAATCAAACAACTCATACTCAAACTGGCTCGGTCGCCAAGCTGATCGCTCATCTCCCAACACCGCTAGACTTGCGACACTGCGCCTGTAACGATCGTAGATCCGGTAGTTGTAGACAAACATTCTTTCTGAAAACCTAGACTCCTCCTGGCTCTGCACCTCGATATGCACCAGCACCCAAGCCTCATCGCCGCTCTTGAGCCAAACCTTAATCAGCTTATCGACCAGGCGTTTTCCTAAAGCCGCATCTCGCACGACTTGTTGCAGTTCTTTATCCAGCGACTCATGCTGCTTTGTCCAATCGATCTGCGCGTGCGCTTGCGGAAAGAAAAACGCCACAAACTCTTCAAAGTAAGTGTCCAAAACCAATTTCCACGGGCTGTCGTAGTCAGATTGAATCTCTTCAGTCATCGGCATCAGGAAATCTTGCGCCGCTTCGCAGGCTTCGGCTTGCTCACGGTCTTCTCATCTTCTCCCAAAACGGTTTCTGCCAACCGAGCCGCCAACACTTCCTGAAGCTGCGGGTTGTCCCGAAAATTTGCCCTAGATAGAATCTCTGCGATCGCTTTATCCGCCTCAGCTTTGTGCTGCTGATCCATCCATACCAATCGATTCACCTCGATTCCATCCGGTCGCATCAACGTTACCCGCTGCACCTCAAACCCTTGTTGCGATCGCGCCACCATATCGCTCCGCAATGCCTCCAAATTCTTAAATTTACGAGCAAGCTCCTGAACCTTCGAGGCAAACCGCAAAAAATCGTCATCCGCCCACGATTCCGCAGGCTTATCCGCCACGATCATTACCAGAGCTTCCACCCAGTCGCGATCGTCGCCATTCTCCTCAACGGCGGCGAATGTAAACCGCTTCAGTAACGGATCAACACACTGTCCCACCAAATGCCGAGAACGCACCCGCAAGTCTTCTCGGAGCTTTGTCTCGTCACCGCTAACTCCAAAAGAATCATATAGAAATTTTTGGCAATCTTTTAGAAGGCGATCATAAGCCGTCTTCATTTCTTGAAGCGCCGCCACCAAGCGCTGGCAAAACTTCTCGACGAGTTGAGAATTTTCAGCCTCATCTCCCAAAATTGGAGAAACCTTACAGGCTCTGGGCAACGCGAAAAACAGCAACTTATCCGGCTCCTGAGCTTGCAAGATCGCTTGAACCACCGCCTGAGCCACTGGACTCAAATGAGTCGTTGTCCTAGTTGTGTAAGTGGGCAGCTTTCTAACAAACTGAAATAGCGGCTTCACCACAGATAGCAACGTCCCGTTGCGGACTCCCTGGCTTGAACTAGAACTTCCACCTCGCAGCTTCTTTTCTAACTCTCGGAAAACCTGCGCCCGCAGCCCAGTAAAGCCGATGTATTTCACCGCAAATCGACTCGGATCTTTTACCAGTAGCTCAAAATGTTCTGCTCCAAGTAGCGGGATAAAAGTCCCATCTTTATAGACGCTAATATCCTCAGCGTAATGAAACAAGACTGCCGCTAACAGCACCGGAATTGCACCACGCTTCACACCATAAGGTGGCGCTTCTAGCTGCCGATAGAGTTGGTCGAGAGACTGAGTTTGATTAGCAGCCGTTTTGCAGAAATGCGCGATCGCGTTCCACACCGTCAAAATTTCCAACTTCTTAGGCGGATAGAACCCCCAAACCTCCCCCTCCTGTCGATGAATTTCAGATTTTCCTAGCAGCGAGGCATACATACTAACTTCGGGACCGTTGCCCTGCAATCCCAACCCTTCCAGATGAGATTTCTCTAACATCGATTCCAACAATACCCGCCTTGCCTTCGCCCCTTGAGAAGTCAACTCTCGCCGATTAATCAGTTCATTCCACAAAATCCAGCCCTTGTCATAAAAGCGATCGCACACCGTTGATAAAGTTGCCTGCAAAGCCGCCGCATGAGTCAAATTCGTCGGCTCACCTTGAACCCAAACAGTGTGACCGGTAATATCAAACGCCTGCCGCAAAGACTCATCTAGAAGTTGCTTGGCTTGCAGCGATCGATAGCGCACTTCTCGTCTTGCCACTCCATCGGTCAAGAGTTCTGGCGCACCTGTCTGAATTTTCTTTAGAGCGGCATACTCTAGCGCCTTAACTTGAAGCCTTTCTATCTTGGCTCCTGTCAAAATGACTAGCGGCTGTCCACTGCTGATCTGAGATGGAACCTGCGTGGGGAGAATTTCATCAATCCAGTAGCCAATTAAACCATCAGCACTTTGATCAAGAAGGCAGAGAGAGTCTAGGTCATCAGATGAATTTAAATAGCGGCGTTCAAAATATCGTAATGTCCCAGTTCGATAACTGTGTCTTTGAGCAATAAGAGGTTTCAGTGGCGCATATTTCCCCAAAACTTCTGCTAGAGGCAAGCGTTCCTTCTCAATCAGAGCCGCTATTTCTGCCTCAACATCAAAGTCTGAGCCTTCCCAAATTCGCAGTTCATTCAACTGCTGACGG
Organism: Leptolyngbyales cyanobacterium; assembly: GCA_038231055.1. GTDB lineage: Bacteria > Cyanobacteriota > Cyanobacteriia > Leptolyngbyales > Leptolyngbyaceae > Phormidesmis_A. The sequence continues at coordinate 4,610 of JBBRMC010000001.1, read as the reverse complement.
TAGGTGACAAGCCCACGTGATCGCAAATCATCAATGACTTTCTGCCAATGTCGCTTCTCTTTTAAGTCATTCGCGTAACTAGACATTGCCAACACAACAAGCTCACGGCTTGCCCGCACAGCGCCGGTTGCAGTCACGAGATTCAGAGTCCCGATCGTCTTAAGTACCTGAAGGCAATCTGAATCAAGATGGCTGGCATCAGAAATCAATCCATGCACTTCTGACCAACGCTGTAGATTTGGGCGAGATGCCAAGTTTGTGCCGACTGCTTCGACAAAATAGTCATAAATCTGGTGCAATTTCAAAGTAGGAATGACATCGCCTTGGACGGTCATCGTTGCTAAAAAGGTTTGAAATGAGTGCGGCTCAGAACTGGTCAGAAACGTAAACAAAGAGCGATCGTTTTGAGCATAGCGAGTGCATAGCATCGGCAACACAATGGCAGTCACTGGATGCAAGGGATAAGCCGATGCCAACACTTTTGATGAGATTTCTCGAACTGCTCCAGCTTTTTGAAGGGCACTACTCCAAGCTTCAGCCTGCTGATGAATGACGAATCGGAGCGGATCAGACTGACTGTGATCGATCGCCTCCCCAATCAAGCGGGTCAACTGCGCTGCCGACTCTGTAAAAGGAATATCTTCAAACCGCCCTTGAATCTTTGCCCACTCACTCCGCTCGGAGGAAGTCAATCGATGACCATATTCTGCAAACGACTGATGTAACAACCCCACCAGATAGAGATTTGAGCTTTGCTTTTTGGATCGCTCAGAAAGCTGCTGGAGCAGATACAGGTCATCAGTCGCTTGATGTTGAGCAGCAAATTCTAGATTTTTCCCCAATTCATCAATGACCAATAACACATCGGTTTTGGCTGCCTCAGCAACTTCCTGAATGATTGCTGGAATTTGATGGCTCTCGATCGTAGGTTGACCACAAATAATTTCAGTCGCCCAGTCAGTCAGTTTTAATGCGATCGCAGGTTGTCGTCCTGGCTTCCAAAAAGTGCTTGCTCCTTGCTCCAAAGCACGAATAATCGTGTGATTGAGGGGTTCTCTCTGCCCTGACGCGACTGCTCGAAATAGCCCCTGTTTAGGCAACTTGGCAATCAGTGCAGCATACTCAAGACTGTCACTCCCCAGTGCTGCCTGAGCAATCTTCAATGCGTGTTTGTGACCTGGACTATCTTTCGAGGCACAAAGCGCCGCCAGAAAGTGAGCAAATGCAGACTTCCCAGTGCCATAGACCCCTGTGAGTGTCCAAGCTTGAGTCATGCCAGTCTGGGTAAATGAAATCAGAATTCGCCTGAGCGCGTTCACTGCCCTTTCTGTCGGAACGTAGCCCAGAATCGCTTCCGTTTCGTCCAGATCTCGCTCCAGGTTGATAGAACGGGCATAGCGCCGATTGAGACTGAAATATTTGGATAAAGGTTTCGCTGTCATGGTGCCTCGCGCTATCGGTTGGAGTAATATCTGTCTAAAATCTGCCCAGCAAGGATATGAGGGTCTTGGGTAAAAGAAAGCTGGATCAACCCTGCCGTATCCCGCAATTCAATCACGTCCCAAGCTTGGGCGACTTGAGCGATCGCACCGCTAATTGCACTTTCCGACAGTTTGAAAACTAGACCAGGACTGTCGCAATCAAATGTGAGTCGAGATAAAGCGATCGTGCGCTGTTCTCGACCGACCCACCCAGCAAACTCCAGACAAGCTGCCACCACGATCTCTGCTGGCAAGTTCTGCTTGAAACCCACCTGAAAGGCGTACCGTTTCGATTCTCCAGTTGGATACACCAGCCCCAACTCAGCAAAAGGACAATCTAATGTATCTTCACTCGCCCCAAGCTTAGGCTCCTGTTCTGTATACATCCGTAGGATGCAGCTAACGTCTTTTTTCAAAGAAGAGTCTGCGATAGAAGCTGAGAAGATTTTGCAATAATCACCTAACGATAGAAATAAGTCTTCAGCCGAAAATTCAACGGAGCGAAAGTGATTAAACGAAAATTGCCAAGCCGTCGCCTGCGAAGGGGGTTTCAGAAGATTCCAATGTAACCACCACAGGGATGCCGAGTCTTCTATAAAAGCGTCCCAGCCCCCATCACTTAGCAGTTTGGAACCAAGAGGAGTCGGATAAAAGCCGCGACCAGCAGACTGAGTAGATTGCGCTTCCGAGATTTCTTCTAGTACTTTAAATGCTGAACACCAATACCGAATGGAGCGAACCATATTTTTACCGACCCCCAACCGAACCGGGGCATCGTCCCTCAAGAAGATTTCTGGATCTTCACTGGCAGCGTCGAATCCCTTCTTAATCCAGCCGAAGCGAGGATGAAAGGTTTCGTGACGGGCAAAGACCGGGCTGACCTTGATTCCGTGTTTTTTGGGGCTGGACGTATCGAGAATGGCTTGTCTCACTCAGGCTTCCTGCATCGTTGACTTTGACCGTTGTATTAAAACAACCGTTTTATTATTACCAGACCTTGACGAATATGGAACGAATTTGAGGCGCTCGTAACCAATCATTATGGCTAACCCAATTTTCACAACTCTAGAAATTGAACGACACAAAGCGGCGATCGTTCGCGGAGATCTCTCTAAACCCGTCCGTCTCGCGCTAGAGGCAGGACTACTGAATTCAGAATCGACATTTTTTGATTACGGTTGCGGGCACGGCGGCGATGTTGAGCGTCTAACTAGCAGAGGAATCAGCAGTTCGGGATGGGACCCTCATTACCGCCCCCACACGTCTCAAAAGCCTGCCGATGTCATCAACTTGGGGTACATCATTAATGTAATTGAGTCCTTTGCAGAGCGGCGGGAGACGCTCATTAGGGCTTGGGAACTTACTCAAAAGATCTTGATCGTTGCTGCTCAGGTCCTGGTAGTAAAAGGGAGCAGCCAGATTGCCTACGGAGATGGCATTGTCACCAGTCGAAACACGTTTCAGAAATATTACGACCAAGAAGAATTAAAAATATACATAGATCAAGTGCTGGGAGTTGATGCAGTTCCTGTTTCACTGGGGATCTACTTTATTTTCCGAAATGAAGCTGAGGCTGAAAGTTTCCGCGCCTCTCGGTTTCGATCTCGCTCAACAACGCCCAAAGTCCGGGTCAGCAGCAAGCGATTTGAGGATTATCAACCACTATTGGCTCCCTTAATGACATTCGTCACAGATCGAGGGCGGTTGCCAATGAAGGGCGAACTATCAACTGAATTAGAACTTGCCGCAGAGTTTGGCAGCCCAAAACGTGCTTTTCAAGTTGTGCTACGAGCGACAGACCAGGCAGAGTGGGGGATCATATCTGAAAAGCGGCGGCAGGATTTGCAGGTATATCTGGCTCTGACTCAATTTGGTCACCGCCCTAAAATTGGAAACCTTGCCCCTGAGCTTCAGAACGATATCAAAGCTCTGTTTGGAACTTACAAGCAAGCGTGTGCCAAGGCAGATGAAATGCTGTTTAGTCTGGGGGAGTTGAGCCGAATTGCCACCTGTTGTAGACAAAGCAAGATCGGCAAACTTTTGCCAGATTCTCTCTATATTCACATCACAGCATTGGAGACGCTCGACCCAATTCTTCGCCTATATGAAGGATGTGCGTCTCGAACAGTCGGAAGAATGGATGGAGCGACACTAATTAAATTTCACACTACCAATCCAAAGATTTCATATTTGTTTTATCCAGCTTTTGACATCGATCCGCATCCACCGCTGCACACGAGTATGCAAATCGATTTGCGGGATCTACACGTCACTTACCGAGATTACGACACTTCAGACAGCCCACCTATATTGCACCGAAAAGAAACGTTTGTCGATTCAAGCTATCCACTTTATGAAAAGTTTGCCAAACTCACTCAACAGGAGGAAAGCTGGGGGCTGTTAGACCATCCACAAACGATCGGGACTCGTAAGGGCTGGCTGAAGTGTTTAGAAGAACATTGCGCGGAGTTACACGGACATCGGGTGGTTTGGCAGAAAAATGCCGACCCGTATCAGATGAAGTTAATCCGGTCTGCAAAACGGCAGAAGACCAATGGTAGCAGAAGGGTCTGACACTCAGACAATTGCTGCTTTGGACTTTCTCCCAGACCCCAAGTTTTTTGTCCGAGAACGAGCATTGTTGCGCTAAGTGGAAGCAATAGCACCCACACAACTTATCTAGATTACACCTAACCCAACGGTAGAACTCTTAGCAATCCGTTACCTCTAACAATAGTTCGGACAACTTTAAATCGCTAACGATAGAATGCGGGTTTCAGCCTTCTTAATAAGGTCATCTACAAAGGTAGAATGCGGGTTTCAGCTTCTGCCTCAAAAATTGTGGTTGGGTCGAGGGGGAGTATGATCTCCCGCCCCTCCCAGTTAGATCCGTGCGTGCAAGTTTTCCCGCACACGGCTCCCGATTCAATCAGGCTGTGCCTTTGCTCCTGTGTGCGTAATTATGGCAAGACTCGTGTAGAGCCTCCAGATTGGTCGCTTTCCAGTTGTGGTGATTTCCATCTTTATGATGCAGGTGAACCTGATCCTCAGAGGACCTCTTGGATCCACAACAGTCACAGGAATGGTTTTGTCGTTTTTGGACTCTCGAGGTCGCACCGTCATCGACTT